>NZ_JAMXSJ010000015.1:0-81103 GCF_024124725.1 Halomonas sp. Ps84H-12
TCACGGCTTGGAGAGTAGAATTGCTCATGGCGTATCCGTCCTATGTTGGTTGTGATCTGGCGAGATCAATCAACAGGATACGCCACCCTCTCTACTGCCCTCCATACACAAGAACTGAGCTTAACTCGGAAATCAGCGCGGCGAACAGCACGCGGGTTTCTCTTAGGGCTGAGACCATTTCAAGAGGGGCGTAGGCCATCGCCCATCCCCGCACTCGCCAGTATGCCCGGCAGCCCATAGCAGTGGTCGCCGTGTACGTGGGTAATCAAGATGGCCTTCAGCGAATGAAACGACAGCTTGGTGTGCAACACCTGATGCTGAGTGCCCTCCCCGCAATCGATCAGGTACCAACCCTTGCCTTTGCTTTCACGTAAAGCGACGCCAGAGACGTTTCTTGTTTTGGTTGGGACTCCGGCGGAGGTGCCGAGGAAGAGTAGGTTCATGGTGTTGCTCAGGTAGGTAGCGGTGACGCATATCGTCCACTTGAGGACGAGTGGGTACCATTATTATGGTTTATTATCTTGCTCTGCGGCATATTGAGCGTAAAGCAAATCAGCAAAATCTGACTCATCAATGGCTCCGATCACCAGATCTTTGACTGCGTCAGCAAATAACTCATTATCAGCAGTAAGCTCAAAATCATTAAGAGACAAATATTCCAAGCCAACTGCTAAACCAGTGCGCTTGTTTGCATCAGGCAAAGAGTGGGAAAGAGCAATGGAAGCTACATATTTTGCCGCAATCTCGAAAACATCATCCAGGCCAGAATATGCAATAGCATTGCCTACTCTGCCTAAAGCGCCTTGAAGCTTTTTTATATCGGCAGCTCCCTTCATTCCTGGCTCATGCTCCAGGATGAAGACATTTATCTCCACAACACGCTCGAAAGGAAAGTAAATAAGGTTCATCACATATCAGCTAGCTTTTTGAAAGTCTGCTTATGCGTTCTGAGGACCAATTTCGTTTCAGACTTGACGATCTGCTGCCCAGACTCACCAGAGAGGTCAAGCTGCTTGCTAGCAACAATTCTGGGACGTTTAACAGCCTTAACGCCATACACTTCAATCTTTGTGTTCATGAGCACCTCTGAGCAATTGATTCAGATTATACACCTGGCCCCGCATAAAAAAAGCGACGCCCTACCCTGCACCCGCTCTGCGCTGCCGCTTTGAAATCCCAGACGCGTCACAGCGTCATCACAGCCCATGACGCACCACAGAACCGCAGAAAGGGGATGAGCGCACTGGTCAGAATGCGCGGCTTTGGAATGGAGGCGCAACCGCAATGAAAAAGGTGTCGCATGACTGGCTTTGTTAGGACACTTCGGCACGCCGCTGAAAATTAAGACTTTCTTGCATCAAAAGCCCAAAAACAGCATGTCCAACGCTGCAGAGATTTCGTCCTGCTGCTCAGCAAGGTTACCAACACAAGAACGCAATTCGCCCTTGGGTACAGCCGCCATGTATTGAGTGGCTATGACGAAATCCTGACCTTCAATACTAAAGACAGGATTCAGCCGCTGGGCTGGGGACGGCGCAGAAGATTGGGGCAACAGAGGCACGACAACCCGGGTGTTCAAGCCGCCGAGAAGGTCTGATTGAACGTCCAGCAGATAGCCGCCCCCACCCTCATTGTCGACGATATCGAAGCGGGCCATCAGAATTGACGGTGCCGCGCGAGAGGCAAACCGTTAGCTTCAACGTATGCGTTCGAGCTTGCCAGAGCTTTGGCATTCTCTTTTAGCCACTTCTCCTATTTATGCCGTTTCACAGCCTCCGCGATCCCCGCCTCTGCGGACCGTGAGACATTGATACCCAGAGCTTTTGCCTCTTTCAGAAGCGCACTATCTAGCGATAGGTTCGTTGGCTTTCGGAGAGGTTTCGTCACTTCAGGAGCAGGCATGGCTCAGTCCTCGCGGGGAATGATGTGCCTAAAATATGCGCATGCTACTTGCACATCAATCCTGAGCGACGGTAAGACTTTTCGCGCTATAGACTCCATGATTCAGCGGCATAACGCGAAGCTAAGCGGTGCCCTGACAAGGGCATCCGGTGGACGGCCGTCAGGCCGGGAACGTACTTGAGCGACTGGTTAGCACTGCTCAACTAAATACCTGTGACCCAAATCAAAATGGTATTCCGTTCTCATCTTCTGTTTCACTTGATTCCGTAGACGGCTCAGAACCAAAAAGATCGTCTTCAATCGGCATCAGCTCCCATAGCTCGTTCTGGTGGAGCCATACCGGATCAGCATTCTCCTCAATGAACTGGTCTACAGGCATGCCATCCATGGTTGGTGGCCGCTTTATTCTGGCTTGCTTACCGTTCATAAAGACCCACTGGTACTTCCTTTGCCGATCTGCTTGCGCGGCTTTCTTTGCACTCTTTTGGGCCGGAGTGAGCTGTTTCTTAACTTTTGCCATAGCTAAACTTTTTGGTGCTAACTGTGCTTATACGGAACGCTGTATAACCCCAATAAACGCGCGCGCTCATTCATTGAGGTTATGTAGCCTGCTCCATTGACTCTATCCCAGTGATTCGCCTGAAAGCAAAGGAAAAATAGGCAGCACAGTCCAAGTCCAAAGTTGCATGCTGGCGCGTTTTGCTTTCCCCCCTGCGTACCGCAAGAAAAGCACTGCACGGTTGATTCTCTCAGCCAACCCCAGCCAAGAAGCAATCCGCTAACCAACCCCCACCGCCACCAATTCCCCCTCAAACCACTGCTGTTTGAGGCCGCGCTGTTTTTCCAGCAGCGTGAGGTAGGGCCTGAGCGGGTGTTGGGGTGGTAGGCTGACGTGGAGTTGACGCAGCCGCCGTTGGTAGGGGAGCTGCCCGGCGGGCTGGTGCAGGGGGGTGGCGTATTGGCTGAGCCACGCCATATCGGGGAGCAGCAGGTGCGTGGCGCCGCTGTCCAGCGCGAGGGTCACGCCCTTGGCGTCGAAGTCGCCTGCGTAGAGGTGCGGCCTGCGGGTTTTGCGCCATACCTCGGCCAGATGGGCGAAGCCGCCGCCGTAGTGGCTGTCGCCTCGGTAGGCGATGAGCGGCTGGGCGTAGCCGCTGAGGGCGCTGATGTTCGGGTTGAAAGTGTAGAAGCTGTCGAGGTTTTCCACCTGTACCAGCGCGCCGAAGGCTCCTAGCGTGAGGTGGCGAACGTCCACGTCGCGACTGCAGCGCGGCTCGCTTGCAAGCCCTGGGGTAGGTTGCGGCGGCAGGCTGAGCAGTATGCGCCAGGCGCGGGGGCTTTCGCGGGTGGCTTTGTCTTCCTCCATGCCCTCCTTCGCTTGGGCGCTGCTGGTTAGGCCGCTGAGCGAGCAGCCTAGCGGTGCTAGGCGGGCGCTATCTAACACGTCGTTGATCTGCGCCAGCAAGGCGGTGTCAAAGCGCAGCGCTTTACTGTTGATTCGTGTGGCCAGGTCAATATCGTGCTGGCGGCACCAGGCCACTACGTCGTCTACCCACTGGCGGCGGGGCTTCTCCACCGTGGGCTGGCGGAGTAGTTCGCGGGCGACGCCGTTAAGGCCGTTGCGTGCGCGGCTGGGCAGGTTCATACCGCCACCGCCAGGGCCACATCGTGAATCAGCCGCAGGTCATTAAAGGCGCTGGCCTTGCTCTCCTCTTGCTGCAGGCGGAAGGCCTGCTGTTCGCTGCGCGGCAGCCCTTGGTACTCGGCGATTACCTGGAACAGCCAGATTTCATCTGCCCACTCTAGGCCGCTCTGTTGTAGGTAGGCCAGGGCGCTGACCGGTTCGGCGGGCGGCTGGTCGAGCACCGCGAGGTAGAAGTGTTCGACGTCCAGCTTGAGCGCCTGCTGGCGGGCGGCGGCCAGGCTCTCTTCGGCGGGTTGAACGGGGTTGGCGACCGCGACGTTTTGTGCGGCGTGGCGTGGGGCGGGCAGCTCGTGCAACAGCTCGGCCAAAACGCGGGTATCCAGGGCGTGGTCCAGCGCGGGGGCGGCGGCGGGGTTGAGCGGTGCGGCGCGGTTGAACAGCGCGGGCACCTCGCTGCGCTGGGCGTAGTTGCCGGGCACGAAGCCCGGGTGTTCGCGCATGAAGGCGGCCATGCCGGTCATCAGGCGGCTGCGGGCCTGCTGCTTGCGGAAGCGGGCCATGAGTTCGATCAGCCGCCGCTGCACTTCCCGCAGGCTGGTGTAGTGGTGGCTCAGGCGGTTCTGGAGCTGGCTGATGAGCAGCTTGCGCAGGCTGCCGTCGCTGCCCACCAGGGCGATCAGCTCGTCGAAGTCGATCAGCGCGAGGCCATCGAGCAGGCGCACGATCTGCTTCTGGGCGCGGTCGTTCTCGCGGATCTTGTCGTTGAGCTGGCTGACGAAGCCGAAATCGCTGTTGAGCCGCTGCCACAGGCTGTCGATGGCGTCGGCAAAGCGGCCGTTGAGGTCGTCTACCTCCTGGCGCAGGCGCAGTAGCTGCTGCTCCTGGCGCCAGTGTTCGCCCTTGCTGCGGGCTTCCCGGTAGCTGTCTACCTGGGTGCGAATCAGCTCCAGGGTTTCGGCCACGTCGGCATTGACGTGGCGGCGGGTCTCGTCGGCGAGCATTTCGGCGATCAGGTCGCGCACCTTGGGCGAGAGTTTGACGCCACTCTGCTCGTCGGGCCGCCACAGCACCCTGGCGGCCAGCAGCTTGCGCAGCGCGCCGTCGCTCAGGCCTTCCAGCGGTACGTCGTCGCGGGTGTAGGCCTGCATCAGCCGTTCGGCGTGCTTGCCCAGCAGCGCCAGGCGTTCCGCGCCGGTCTTGAGCAGGCGGCTCTCCAGCTCGCCCACGCCACTGCCCGCCCCATTGCCTAAAGCACTGCCCTCACGCCGACTCACAGCAGGGCCTCCTGCGTGCCGGAGTCCTCGTCGGCATCGATGGGCAGGTTCTCTTCGTCGCGGATGAAGCGCACCACATCCACCAGGTAGTCCATCTTGCCGGTCACCACGAACACTTGGCGTTCGCTGTGGGGCTGCATCAGGTAGCCGTGCTCTTTCAGCCGTTTGAAGATCTGCTTCACCTGGGCATCCAGCTGGTCGCTCTGGGAGCCAAAGAAGCTGTCCGTGGCCAGCCGCTCCAGGCGCTCGCGCAGGCTCTGGTTGTCTTCGCACTTGGCGCTGAATTCGGCGGGCTTGAGCACGTCGCCAGGGGCGGCCAGGGCGTCGCGGCCCAGCGCTTCCTGCACCAGTTGCAGCCACTCCAGCATGGGCAGCAGGCTGTTGAGCGTATCGGCGAGCTGGCGAGAGAGCTGCTCCCGGGCGGTGTCGTTGAGCTGCCGCCAAGCCAGGAAGTAGACGCTGGCATCCTCGTTGCTGGCCAGCCGCCGGTTGAGCGGGCGCAGGTAGGCGTCGATGGCCTCGCGGGTCTCTTCGTTGGCCAGGTGGCGGTAGGCGTTCTCTTCACTGACGGCGCAGATGAAGTCGCCGGCCAGCAGGCGTTCGAGCAGGGGGCCGTGTTCGATCATGCGCTCACCTCCTGTTGGCGCTGCTTGATTTTCTGCGCCAGCGCGCTGAGACGCGGCTCGATACGCTTGAGCTGACGCTGTTGCTGGGCGTCCCGTTCGATGAGGTAGCGGTTGGCGAACAGCAGCAGTACGTCGGATTCCGGGTTGGGGAAGGCCCCGACGATATGAATGCGGTTGCTGTCGCAGGCATCGAACAGTTTTTCGACGTTGTGGTAGGCCAGGGTGCCGATCTCGTCGATGGGCCAGTGGATGGCGATCTGCGCATCGCCCCGCAGCAGGCGGGTAAACGCCAGCAGGAATTTGCACAGAATCAGATACGCCATGCCGTGGCTGGAGGACTCCAGCAACTGGCGGTCGTTCTTGATCACCAGGTCCGTGCCGCCTTCGTTCAGGTGCAGCTCCAGGCGCAGCAGGCTTTCGAAGCTGTACTGCTGGTCGCTGCGCAGCAAATCGACCACGTCGGCCAGGGCGTTGAGGTAGTCGTCGCTGGGCAGCGTTTGGCCGGACTCCCGCCACGCCTTGTAGCGCTGGGCGAACAGCTTGAGCGGTTCCCAGAAGCCCAGCTCGTCGATGGTGGATTGAATGCGCACTTCCGCCTTGGTGATGCCTTCCAGGCGCAGGTCGTCGGCGACCTCCTCCGAAAGCCGACGGCTCTGGGCGCTGATGCGCCGGTTCAGGTCGCGGAAGACGATGAAGAACTTGTCCAGGTCGTCACTGAGGTTGCGGCCCTCCTGAATCAGCTGCTGCTGTTGGTCTTCCAGCAGTTTGAGCATGCCGCGCAGCAGCGGCAGCAGTAGCCGGGGGCTGTCGCTGGGCAGCTTGTCGCGCTCGCTTTGCAGGGCATCGGCAAAGCCGCTGCTGGCGTCCTTGATCAGTTGGCTCTCGACGTCCAGGCAGCCTCGGCGCAGTTGCTCCAGCTGCTGGTGGCGGCTGGCCAAGGCCTGGCGGGTGCGCTCGATGCGTTCGTCCACATCGCCCAGGCTGGCTTCCAGCGGCGCGCCTTCGGCCACCAGCTCCAGGCTCTCCAGCTGGTTGAGCAGCGGTGTCAGGGCTTCCAGGGTGCCACGGGCGCTGTCGCGCTGGGCCTTCAGACCGTTCACCGCCTGCTGGTGGGCCTCTCTGGCGGCGTGGAAGGCGTTTTTCAGATGCGCTTTGTCGCGCTTGAGCTGCTGGTCGCGCTGGGCCAGCTCGGCCTCTTCCGCTACCAGCTGGGGTTTGTGCTGGCCCCACTCGATGCGCATGAAGCGCTGGTACTCGGCCAGCTCCTCCTGGCGGGCGGCGGTTTTGCGAATGCGCTCGTTCTGCGCTTCCAGGCGAGTTCGGGTGGCCTTGAGCTGGGCGGGGTCGACGCCCTGCTCGGCCAGCTCCTGGCTGAAGGCCTCTTCCAGCTCGGCGCGCTGGCGCTGGTGTTCGGCGTTGGCATCGCTGAGCTGCTGTTTGTAGGTGCGTAGCTGGGCATCGAGGCTATCGAGCTGGCTTTGGGCATCGGCCTTGAGTTCCAGCAGTTGGCCTTGATGGGTTTCGGCCAGCTCGGCCAGGGCGTCGCGCTTCTCGTCGCGCAGCTCGGTTTGGGCCTGCTCCTGGCGGGCCAGGGCGGCTTCGATGTGGGCACGGCGGGCTTTCTGGCTTTCCGCGTGGCGGGCCTGCTGCTGGCGGCGCGCTTCCAGGGCGTACTCCACCTCCTGCTCGGCGCGCTGGTGGGCCAGGCGGGCGGTGTCCTGGGCGTCATCGGCCTGCTGTACCCGCTCGTTGTGCTGCTTGAGGGTCTTTTCAGCGGCGGTGCAGGCGGTGTGGGCACGGGCCTTGGCGCTCTCGGCTTCCTCGATGGCGGCCAGTAGGCTGGCTTCGTCCTGGGCATAGTCGGGCAGCGCGATGGCGGAAAGATCCAGCGTCAGGCCGAACAGGTCGTCGCTGGCGTTGTCGGCCAGTTGGGGGGCGAGGTCGCGGCGCTCCAGCAGTTCCGGGGCGATCACCTTGCCAAGCTGCTGTTCCCAGCCGGGGCGGTGGTAGCGCAGGAAGTGGCGCAGGCTGCCCTGTTCGGGGGTCTGCTGCTGGTAAAGGGTGTAGCAGTGCTGCTCGGCGCGCTCCCGCTGCTGGCGGCACTGCACGAGATGCTGCTCAGCGATGTCGCGCTCGCGCTTGTGGGCTTCCAGCTCGCGGCGCAGCGCTTCCAGGGTGGCCCCGGCCGCGCTGCGGGCCTGCTGGGCGTCGTCCAGCCGCGCCTGGACCAGCTCAGCCTCCTGGGCTTCTTCGCGGGTTTGGCTGGGCATGGCCAGCTGGGCCTTCAGCTCGGCCAGTTGCTCGACGCCTAGCTCCAGCTGGGCCTGATACTCGCTCTCCAGCCGCTGGCGGGCCTGCTGGTAGCGCTCGTTATGCTGCTGCTCGGTTTGCCACTGCTGCTCGCGGCGCTCGGCTTTCTCCTCCACCAGCGCGTCGATCAGTTCCTGGCTCTCCTGGGTCTGGCGGGCAAGGTTTTCCGAGAGTTCGCGCAGTCGGCCATCCAGGCGCGCCTGGCTTTCCTTTACTGCGTCCTGCATCACTTGCAGGTGTTGCTGCAGCTGGTCGCGCTGCTCGCGCCACTGGGGCAGCGCGTTGATGTCCCGCTCCAGGCCGGGCATGTCGGCATCGGCGTACTGCTCGAAGCGGGTTTGCAGGTCGTTGAGGCGATGCTGGGTGTGCTGCAGCTGGCTTGCCACTTCGCTGTGCTGGTCGTTGAGCGCATCCCGCCGTTCACTGTAGGCCTGCTCTTCGGCCTGAAACTCCCGCTGGTGGCGGTTGAGCTCGCCTTCCAGGTCGGCGACCTGCCGCTGGGCCTGTTCGCGGTCGGCGGCCAGCTGGGGTTTGAGTTGCCACAGGGTAGTGTCGAGCTCGGCCAGCTCACGGTCGATACCGGAGAGTTTGGCCAACGCGGCCTGCAGCGGCTCCAGGCGCATAGATTGGCGCATCTGGTGAATCCACTCGCGGGCCTTGGCACTACGAATGCGAGTAACCGGCAGCTCGACACCGTCCTCTTCGAAAATCGCCGCCAGCATGGTCTTGAGGGTGTCCATCTTGCCCTCTTTGGCGTGCACCGCCGAGACCAGCTTTTCGATATGGCGAATGCGCCGCTCGGGATTGACCAGGCTGAACTGGGCGGCGATCTGGCGCAGCTTCAGGCCATCGCGGCTGTTGCCGTGGAGCTGGGTAAAGTCGTTCTGGATCACCGAGCGGAACTCGGAGGTGGCCCCCAGCTTGGGTGACACCGGCGTGCCGCTGCGGCGCAGCCCGCTGGCCCACTGGATGTAGTCCAGCGCCAGCGGGCCCTGCTCGGTCTCGACCAGGTAGTCTTCCGGGCGGTAAGGCGCGCCGACGAAGCGATACTCCACGCCGCCTTCCTGCTTGCGGGTCAGCACCGCCTGGCACACGTTGCCTGCTTCGCGGCGGTATTCGTATACCAGGTAGCTGTTGCGATGGGGCAAATAGAACGCATCGAATTTCATGCGGGTTTTCGGCACCACCTTGTTGGGCAGCTCGCCGTAAAACACCGGCACCAGCCGCTGGAGCGTGGTTTTACCCGACGCGTTGGTGCCGCAAATATTGGTGTGGCCGTCCACACTGAGTTCGACCACGCCGCTCAGGTGGCCGTGAATCATCACGATGCGTAGCAGATGCGCCATGCCGTGTCCTTGATCGTTTAACGTCCGAAAACGCTATCTTGCCAGACACCTCCAGCGCTTGTCTTACTCTTCTCGGTGAAGCGGCTGGAATGTGGCAGTACGATCAGCGGCGCATCAGCAATCCTTCAAAAAAGCTCACCGCGTTGGCTTCCAGCCCTTCCAGGTAGTAGCCGCCTTCCTGTACCACCAGGGTGGGCACGTTCAGCTCTGCTACCCGTCGGCCAAGTTCCGCAAACCCGGCGGTAGAGACGGCCACTTTGGCTTGAGGATCGCGCTCGTAAATATCGAATCCTAGCGCCAGCACCAGCGCGTCGGGCTCAAATAGACGGATGGCCTGGCAAGCGTCCGCCAAGCGCTCGAAGAACACCGCTTCTTTTGATCCGTGCGGCATGGGCAGGTTGAGGTTGTAACCCAGCCCGGCGCCTTCCCCGCGCTCCTCCTCGAAGCCGGAGACCCCCGGGTAGAAGTTGGTGGTATCACCATGGATGGAGATATAGAGCACATCGTCGCGCTGGTAGAAAATGTTTTGAATGCCCTGGCCGTGGTGCATGTCCGGGTCGAGCACGACGATGCGTGGAAACCGCGAGGTAAGATGTTGTGCTGCAATGGCGGCGTTATTGAGAAAGCAGAAACCACCCGCGGAATCGATGCTCGCGTGGTGACCCGGCGGGCGAGACAAGGCATAGGCGAAAGGCTCTCCGGCCAGTAACGCCTTGGCACCCGCTACGGCACTTTGCGCCGACCAGTACGCCGAGTGCCAGGTGTGCTGCCCCACCGGCGCGCTGCCATCGGCCAGGTAGCGCGCCGCTTCGGCCAGAATGCCGCGCAGTGCGTTGGGCGAACGCACGAAGATATTGGAGATCACCTCCTCCCCCCAATCCTCGCCCATCGCCTGCCAGCGCCGATGGGCGCTTTCCAGAAAACGCAGATAGGGCAGCGAGTGCACGGCCCTGATCGGCCCCGCGCCGTGATCCGCAGGACTCCGAATATCAAAGCCCAGCCGCTTGGCAGCGGCCAGCAAGTGCATGGCGCGTTCGGGCACTTCCTGGGGCGTGCGCATTTTGCCACGGGAGAAGTAGGTCTGCGGATGATGAAGCGCCTGGTCCGCGTGAAAGAACGTCTTCATGGTAAGGGGACTCCGCTGTCGCTCACCCCTTTCACCACGAAATCGCGGGCGACGCCGATGTGGTAATCGATGGCATCGCGGCACGTGGCCGCCTGGCCACTGGCTAGGGCATCCAGCAGCTTGAAATGACTGGTGGCGATGGTGTCGGGGGCTTCGTGGGTCTTGGTGATGAGCGTGATACAGAGCCGCAGCTCGTGGGTCAGGTTATCGAAGGCACGCAGCAGCCGCTCGTTGCCTGCGCAGTGCAACATGAGGCGGTGAAACTGCAGGTCTTCCTCGATACGGCGCGTCCCGTCGTTACTGGCGGCCGCCTCGCACAACACCTCTACTTGTTGCTTCAACGCGCGCTCAGCCTCGGCGCTGTAACGTTCGGCCAAACGCTGGATGGCGTGCCGCTCCAAGCACAGCCGCAGATCGAAGACGTCTTCCAGTTCAACGGCATTCAACGCCCGGACGAAAAACCCCCGCCGCGGTTTCGATATCAGCAGGCCGCGACTCTCCAGCAAACGTGCTGCTTCACGCACAGGTGCACGACTCACGCCCAGGTCCTTGGAAAGCTGGACTTCTGACAGGCGCTCGCCGGGTAAAAAGTGCTGCTGAATAATCGCTTGCGTTAAGTAATCGGCCACCTGCTCGACAAGGTTATGCTGCTGAATGTAGGTATTGGGTGCTGCTAGCGGAGGGGCCATAAAGTGCACTCTCGATCATTCATATACTGCTCAGTATGGCAAAAATGGGCTCTTTGTCGACGGCCGATTGACGACTGTCGACAGTTTAACCAAGCACTGCTATGGTCAAAGAGGACCCCAATAAACATCACAATCGGTCTCTACCGTCACGCCTCGCTCGCCTAACGACGACGTAAACACATTACGTGCTAATAACCGAGGAGCAGGAAACATGAAGACACCACTGGCTTTGGCCATTACCGCTGCAGCGCTTGCCCTTTCCACCGCCGCCACGGCACAAGAGCCCCAATCGGGCGGCACCATCGATACGATCATTCAGCCTGAGCCGCCGGGCCTGGTGCTGGGCATGATTCAAAACGCCCCTACCCGCACCGTCGCGGGCAATATCTATGAGGGGCTACTGCGTTACACCACGGATTTAGAACCCATGCCGCAGTTGGCCGAGTCGTGGGAGGTCAGTGACGATGGGCGAACTTACACGTTTCATCTTCGAGAAGACGTGACCTGGCACGACGGTGAACCCTTCACCGCCGATGACGTAGTGTTCTCCGCCAATGTTTTCCACCGTGAGTTGAATCCCAGCGCGCGGGCCGTGTTACAGCATGTGGAAAGCATCGAGGCCACCGACGACCACGCGGTGGTGTTCACACTGACGGAGCCGTTTGGGCCTTTCCTGATCTCGTTCGAGGCGGGCACATTCACCATGGTGCCCGAGCACCTCTACGCGGGCACCGACTTCCGTAATAACGAGCATAACGACCACCCGATTGGCACGGGCCCGTTCAAGTTTGCCAACTGGGAGCGCGGCACCGTCATCGAGCTGGTCAAAAATGACGACTACTACGAAGAGGGGCTGCCCTATCTGGATGGCGTCAACTGGCACGTGATTCCCGATGGCGGCTCCCGCGCGGTGGCGTTCGAAAACGGTACCATCGACGTCTTGCCCAGCGGCACCGTGGAAAACTTCGATATTCCGCGTCTGTCGGCCATGGATAACGTCTGTATGACCGAAGAGGGCAACGAATACTTCAGCCCCTTCGCCATGCTGTGGATGAATAACCGTGAAGGCCCGACCGCCGACAAACGCTTCCGCCAAGCGGTCATGTACGCCATGGATCGCGAGTTTGCCAAGGACGTGCTGTGGAACGGCCTGGGGAACGTACCGCTCTCAGCGTTTGGCTCTAACGCGCGTTTCCAACACGACGACCTGGAGCCCTACGATCACAACCCTGAGCGTGCCCGCGAGCTGCTCGACGAAATGGGCTACGACGGTGAAGAGATCACCATTTTACCGCTGCCCTACGGTGAGACCTGGACCCGCTGGGCCGAAGCCGTGCAGCAAAACCTGCGTGAAGTGGGTATCAACGTCAGCACCCAAGCCACCGACGTGGGCGGCTGGAACCAGCGCCTGGGCGATTGGGATTACGACCTGGCCTTTACCTACCTTTATCAGTATGGCGACCCGGCACTGGGGATTTCACGCACTTACCTGTCCGACAACATCGCCAAGGGCTCGCCCTGGAATAACGTCGAAGGCTATGAGAACGAGCGCGTCGACGAACTTTTCAACGCGGCCGCCACCGCCTTCCCCGATGAAGAGCGTGAAGCGCTCTACCTCGAAGTTCAGGAAATTTTACATGAGGACGTCCCGGTCGGCTGGTTGATGGAGCTGGGGTTTCCGACGCTGTACCGCTGTGATGTGAAAAACCTCGTCACTTCTGGCGTGGGGGTTAACGACGGCTTTAAAGATGCTTGGTTAGATCGCTAGGCCAGGCTACCCAGGTAGCGCGAGCTGCCTGGGTTTTTTTAGCTATCGCTCGTTAGCTATGTCTCGAAGGTATCCGTCAGGAAACGACTTATGGTTTATGCGCGCCTCGTTCTGATGCGGCTGTTCAAAGCCGTGATTGTGCTGTTTCTCATCGTCATTTTTAACTTTTTACTGATTCAAATGGCCCCCGGGGACCCGGCCGCCATTCTGGCGGGCGAAGCCGGTGCCGCCGACCAGGAGTTTCTCGACCAGCTGCGCGAGCGCTTCGGGCTCGACCAGCCGATGTACGTGCAGCTGTGGCGCTATGTGTCGGGTATCGCCATGCTCGATTTCGGCTACTCCTACCGGCTGGGCGTGCCGGTGTTCGATCTGATCATGGATCGCTTACCTGCCACCCTACTGCTGACCGGCACCGCCTTCGTACTCTCGCTGGTGTTGGGCATCGTGGCCGGCTCCATGGCGGCTGCCCGCGTCAAGAAACCGTCCGGCTCGCTGATCATGGCGTTAGCGCTGGTGTTCTACGCCACACCGCTGTTTTGGGTGGCGCTGATGTCGGTGGTGGTGTTCTCGGTTTACTTGGGCTGGCTGCCCGCCTACGGGCTGTATACCGTGGGCGCGGGCCACACAGGGTTTGCGCTGGTGCTCGATGTGGCTAAGCACTTGGTGCTCCCCGCCACCACGCTGGCGCTATTTTTCATGGCGATTTATACCCGTATGACGCGCACCTCCATGCTGGATGCCGCCCAGCAGGATTATGTCAAAACGGCGCGAGCCAAAGGGCTCAAGCCGGGCATCATTCAGCGCCGCCACGTGCTGCGTAACGCCCTACTGCCCATCATTACGCTGGCGGGCCTGCAGGCCGGGCAAATGGTAGGCGGGGCGATCCTGACCGAAACCGTGTTTGCCTGGCCCGGTATCGGCCGCCTGATGTTCGAAGCGCTTCAGCAGCGGGACTACAACCTGCTGCTGGGCATTTTCTTCTTCTCGGCGGCGCTGGTCATCGTCTTCAACATCATCACCGACGTGGTGTATCGCTTGGCCGATCCGCGTATCAAGGGGGCGTCATGAGCTTTTTCGCACGCTTTGCGCAGAACCGTGGGGCCCTCGTGGGGCTGGTCATTCTGCTGCTGATGATTGCCATGGCGGTGCTGGCCCCCGTGCTGTTTCCTGAATCGCCCTGGCGCATGGTACAGCGGCCTTTTTTGCCGCCGTTCTCCCAAGAGGGCTTTTTGCTGGGCACCGACACCATGGGCCGTAACGTGGCGGCGGGCCTGATGCACGGCGCATGGGTGTCGCTATTGATCGGGCTGGTATCCACCTGCGTTGCACTGTTGATTGGTGTGCCCCTGGGGGCCATTGCCGGTTACTACGGAGGCTTGGTCGATGACGCGTTGATGCGCTTTACCGAGTTCTTCCAGACGATTCCCAACTTTGCCCTGGCCATCGTGCTGGTGGCGATCATGCAGCCCAGCGTCACCTCGATCGTCCTGGCGATTGCGATTGTCAGCTGGCCGCCGGTGGCGCGCTTGGTGCGCGCGGAGTTCATGTCGCTGCGCAACCGCGAGTATGTCGAAGCCGCCCGCTTGGTGGGCCAGTCCAATAGCACGATCATCCTGCGCCAGATTCTGCCCAACACATTATCGCCGATTATCGTGCTGGCCTCGCTGATGGTGGCCACCGCGATCCTACTGGAGTCGGCGCTGTCGTTTCTCGGTTTGGGCGACCCCAACGTGATGTCCTGGGGCTACATGATTGGGGCGGCGCGCACGGTCATTCGTCAGGCGTGGTGGCTAAGCTTCTTCCCCGGTTTGGCCATCCTCCTGACGGTGCTCGCGCTCAACCTGGTGGGCGAAGGGCTCGACGACGCCCTTAACCCGAAACTTTCCCGCGAACGCTAGGAGCTCGCCATGACGGATGTCACTACAGAAACGGTTCTCAGCATTCGCGAACTGAGCATTGCCCTCCCAAAAGGGGCCGACCGCGCACTCGCGGTCGAGGGCGTGAGCTACGAGGTCATGCGCGGTGAAATCATGTGCGTGGTGGGTGAATCGGGCTCTGGAAAATCGATGGCGGCGAACGCCATCATGGGCCTGCTGCCCAAAGGCGTGAACGCCACTCAGGGCGAAGTGCTGTTCGAAGGGCAGGACCTGCTCACTATGACGGAAAAGCAGCACCGCACCCTGCGCGGGTTGAAAATCGGTATGATTTTCCAAGAACCGATGACCGCCCTGAACCCGCTAATGCGCGTCGGCGCACAGATTGCCGAAGTATTCGAAGCCCACGGTCAGCTTACCCCCAAGGAGCGCCAGGCCCGCGCACTGGAACTACTCATCGAAGTCGGTATTCCGCAGCCGGAGAAAGCCATTCGCGCCTACCCGTTCGAGCTTTCCGGCGGCCAGCGCCAGCGAGTGATGATCGCCATGGCGCTGGCGCTGGAGCCCACGCTGCTGATTGCCGATGAGCCCACCACGGCGCTGGATGTCACCACCCAGGCGCAGATTCTGGCGCTGATTCGCGACCTGCAGCAGCGGCGCGGCATGGCCGTTATGTTCATCACCCACGACTTTGGCGTGGTGGCCGAGATTGCCAGCCGCGTGTGTGTGATGCGCCACGGCAAGATCGTCGAGTTGGGCGACGCCCGCTCGGTGCTGGAGAACCCTCAAGACGCCTACACCCAGGCGCTGATTGCGGCCATTCCCAGTAATGCGGTACCGCCCCACCGCGACACCGATCAGGTCGCGCCGCTGCTGGAAATCAAGGGGCTGCAAAAAGTGTTCCGCTCGCGAGGCGGCTGGTTCAAGCCTGCCCGCGAGGTGCATGCGCTGAATGACGTATCGCTCACGCTCGCCCGGGGGGAAACCGTGGGCATCGTGGGGGAATCCGGCTCGGGGAAATCGACTCTGGGCCGCTGCGTGGTGCGCCTGGAGCATCCGGATAGCGGCGAACTGCTGTTGGACGGCGTCAACCTCTCGCAGCTAAAAGGCGACGCGCTGCGCCGCGAACGCCACCGGGTGCAGATGATCTTCCAAGACCCCTACGCCTCGCTCAATCCGCGTACCAAGGTGGGCATGGCGATTGCCCAAGGGCCGATTGCCAACGGCACGCCAAAGGCCGCCGCACTGAAACGGGCGGGCGAGTTGCTCGATATGGTGGGCCTGGGCGCCAGCGCCGTGGAGCGCTACCCCCACGAATTTTCCGGCGGCCAGCGCCAGCGAATCGGCATCGCCCGAGCGCTGGCGCTCGACCCGGAACTGATCGTCGCCGACGAAGCCGTCTCCGCCCTCGACGTCTCCATTCAAGCCCAGGTGCTGGAGCTGCTGGAGGAACTGAAACAGCGCCTGTCGCTTTCGCTGCTGTTCATCACCCACGACCTGCGCGTCGCTGCGCAGCTGTGTGACCGCATCGTGGTGATGCAACACGGCCGTATCATCGAGCAGGGCAGCGCCGAGCAGATTTTTCTCGCCCCGCGTGAGGCGTATACCCAAGACCTGCTCGACGCCATTCCAGGCCGCGAAGCGCCCGTAGCCGCCACCGCGTGATTGACGAAATGGACATGATAGGCGAAGGAACCCACATGCAAATACCCCTGGAAACGCTGCGCTCCATCGTTGGCGCGCCTCATGTATTGACCGGCGACGATGTGAGCAGTCGGCGTGAGGATTGGATGACCGGCGCCCCCTGCCAAGCAGGCGCCATCGTCCGTCCGGCGGATACCGAACAGCTCTCGGCGGTGATGCGCGCCTGCTATGAGGCAAGGCAGCCAATCGTGACTCACGGTGGTTTGACGGGGCTGGTGCATGGCGCCGAAGCTAGTCCTGACGAGCTGGTGATCTCCCTCGAACGCATGACGGCCATCGAAGAGATAGACCGCGTGGGCGGGACGCTGACCGTGCAAGCAGGAGCACCGCTGCAGCGGGTACAGGAAGCCGCCAGAGAGGTGGGCCTACAATTCCCGCTGGATTTGGGCGCGCGGGGCAGTTGCACCATCGGCGGCAATATCGCCACCAACGCTGGGGGCGTGCGGGTGATTCGTTACGGCATGATGCGCCAACAGGTGCTGGGGCTAGAGGCCGTGATGGCCGACGGCCGGGTGGTCAGCTCCATGAACCGGATGCTGAAGAACAACGCCGGGTTCGATTTAAAGCAGCTCTTCATCGGCAGCGAAGGCACGCTGGGTATCGTTACCCGCGCCGTGCTGCGCTTGCAGCCCCCGACGCCTTTTGAACAAACCGCCATGGTGGCCTGCCCCTCCTTCGACGCATTGACGGGGCTGCTCAGCCAGATGGGGAAAGCGCTGGGCGGCAGCTTGGGTGCTTTCGAAGTCATGTGGCAGAATCACTACCGCTTGCTGACGGAAACGCTTGGCCGCCACATGGCGCCGATTGCTCCTGAGCACCCTTTCTATGTGATCACCGAATCGCTAGGCAGCGATGCCGAGCGTAACGCTACCCAGTTCAGTGAAGCCCTGGAAAGCGCGCTAGAGAGCGGGCTGATCGTCGATGCTGTCTTGGCGCAGTCGAGCACCCAGCGCGACGGCCTATGGGCGATACGCGAGGATATCGAAGGCCTGGTCAAAGGCCTTGCCCCCGTATTGACCTTCGATATCAGCCTGCCGATTGCCGAGATGCAGCGCTATACCGATGCGCTGGAAGCGCAGTTAACCAAGCGCTGGCCTGACGCTCGGCTGGTAGTGTTTGGCCACTTAGGCGATGGCAACCTGCATATTTCCGTGAGTACAGGAAGTGCCGAGCTGTCGGTTCGCCGCGAAGTAGAAGCCATGGTTTATCAACCACTGGCCGCACTGGGCGGCTCGATCTCTGCCGAGCACGGTATCGGCCTGGAGAAGCGCCCCTGGCTAAGCACCTGCCGCTCTAGCGCGGAAATCGAACTGATGCAGACGCTAAAGCACGCGCTTGACCCACACCGACTACTGAATCGCGGTAAGATTTTAAGCTAACCACTTTTATATTTAGGATTCGCCCATGTCCTCGCATACAACGCCCCGCTACCCCGCGCACCTTACAGGCGAAGGCCCCGTAAACCCTTTTCCGGGGATCAAAGTGCTAGAGCGTAAACTGGGCCGGGAGCTTCCGCACCGGCTGGGCTCTAACGAGGGGTTAGATATGCCCCATCGCGCCCTGCGGGAGCACTTTGGCGATGCGGTGACGCAGCACGTTTACTGCTATGGCGATGCCGAGGCACTGGGGGTGCGCCAACGCTTGAGCGCACAGCAGAACATCCCCCTGGAGCACCTGCTGGTGGATGCCGGTGCCGATAGCCTGATTGCCCTGGCGCTGCGCACCACCTGCACGGCGGGCGATGCGGTGGTAAGCACCGCAGGCACCTACCCCACCTTCGGTTACTTCGCCCAAGGCCAGGGCTGCCGCTTGGTTGAACCCAGCTACCATGAAGCCCCCGGCGTACTCGCCCCGGATTTAGAAGCGCTGGCGGCGGCGGCTCATCAAGAAGATGCGCGGTTGGTGTACTTAGCGAACCCCGATAACCCCAGCGGCCACCTGCATAGCGATAGCGCGATTCTCAAGCTGCGCGAGGCGCTGCCGGAGGCGTGCTGGCTGCTGCTGGATGAGGCCTACGGCGATTTTCGTGACGACGCGGGCAGCGAGTTTCTCGGCAAAGCGCTGCCGGGGGTGATTCGCCTGCGTACGCTCTCCAAAGCCCACGGCCTTGCCGGGATGCGTATTGGCTACGCGATTGCCGAGGCTGACGTGCTGGCGATGATGATGAAAGTGCGTATTCACTACGCGGTGTCGTCGTTCACCCAGGCCGCGGCTGAAGTCGTGCTCGATCACCCTGAGGAAGTACAGCAGCACATTGAAGCGGTAAAAGCCCGCCGCGAACAGCTGGCGCTGCACTTTATCGGCTTGGGTGCCGACGTGCTCCCCAGCGCGACTAACTTCATCGGCATTCGGCTCTCCAGCGCGGAATTGGCAGCGGCGGTTCATCAAGAGCTGCTGGCTGAGGGCGTATTGGTTGCCCGCCTCGCCCACCCGGAACTGGCCAACGTAATTCGTATTACGGCAGTGGAAGCAGCGCTGGAACCTGGTAGGTTAGCCGCGCTGGAGAAGGCGATTCAGCAGCACGGCTAGCGACGCTTGCCCCGGGGCTATTTCAAGGTTATGCCGGGGTTAACCAGTGCTGGTAAGCCTTTAACTCGCCACGCACCGCTTTGCGGTAGAGATGCTGCAGCTGAGCCGTCACGCTATTAGCCGCAATCGGCTCGCTGGGTGGCGGTGCCCCGGCGCGAGTGCCAACTCTGCGCCCATCCAACTCCCTCAGCGGCAGAATTTCGGCGGCGGTGCCGGTTAAAAAGGCTTCATCAGCGGTGTAGAGCTCATCGCGAGTAATCCGCCGCTCTTTCACCTCAATGCCTAACACATCCCGAGCCAGTTGAATGACGCTATCGCGGGTGATGCCCTGCAGGCAGGAGGTCACTTCTGGGGTGTGTAGCACGCCGTCGCGCAGTAAAAAGACGTTCGCCGCCGAAGCCTCGGCCACATAGCCTTCGGGGTCAAGCATGATGGTTTCATCAAAACCCGCTTTGACTGCCGTGTTGAGCGCCAGCATCGAATTCACGTAGTGGCCGCTGGTTTTAGCGCGGCACAGGCTGATATTGACGTGGTGGCGCGCCCAGGAAGAAGTTAGAGCGCGCAGGCCATGGGACGCCGCGAGAGGGGAAATGTAGGGCCCTAAATCCCAGGCGGCAATCATCACATGGGTGGTTAGCCCTTGGGCGCGCAACCCCAGGCCTTCCGCACCTAGAAAAACGGTGGGCTTTAAATAAGCGCTGCTTAACTCGTTCTTAGTCAGGCTTTCGCGCTGGGCATCAATCAGTTCGGCTTCGCTAAACGGCAGTGGGATATCCAGCGCGTGGGCGCTCTCCACTAGCCTGCGGGTATGTTCCGCCACCCGAAACAGCTGCGAGCCTTGCGCCCCCGCGTAGGCACGCACGCCCTCAAAACAGCCCATGCCGTAGTGCAGCGTATGGGTGAATACATGTACCTTGGCATCCCGCCATGCTAGCCACTGGCCATCCTGCCAGATCCAGCCGTCACGATCATAAAGCGGTGTCATCGGGTTGTTTGCTCCCACTGTTGGTGCCAGCCATCGATTAACGCCTGCTGGTGGGGCTGCAGCGCTTGATAGCCCCAGGCGGCAATTTCGTCGTTTTGCGGATCGAATACAGCAGTGTTGCTGCCCGCGAGGGTTTGGATGACCGCATGGCCGCAGAGCGGCACATAGCCTTCGGAGTAGCCGCCTTCATGCACCACCACCAGCTTTCCGTTGCAGCAGCGCTCTGCCACGGCCTTGACTTGGGCGGTCATGGTGGCGAAGGCTTGGCTGTTGAGCAGCATCTTGCCTAGCGGGTCTTTGGCGCAGGCATCATAGCCACAGGCCACCACGATCAGGTCGGGCTTGAACGCTTCCAGCGCGGGCAGCACCACTGTTTCCATGGCATACGCGTAGGCCCCAAGGCCACAGCCTGGGGGCAGCGGCAGGTTAAGGTTAGCGCCTACCCCAGCCCCTTCGCCCTGCTCGTCGAAACCACCGGTTTCCAGCGGGTAGTTGGCCGCTTGGTGTATCGAAACGGTGAAGACATCGGGGTCGTGATAGAACGCCGCCTGCTGGCCATTGCCGTGGTGAACATCCCAATCGAGTATCGCCACCCGTTTGACTTGGCCTAGCGCGCGGGCACGCATCACCGCGACGGGGATATTGCCTAACAAGCAGAATCCTCGGCCCTGGTCGGCTTCGGCATGGTGGCCCGGCGGGCGGCATAGCGCATAGGCGTTATTCACGTCGCCCAGTGCCACGGCCTCCACAGCGGCGATGGCTAGCCCCGCTGAGTGAGTCGCCGCCGCCCAGCTGCCGGGCATGTATGGTGCGCAGTCGCCGCCGTTGCCGCCCCGTGCTTTATCCCCTGCTTGCAGTTCATCTAAATAACGCGGGGTGTGAAAGCGAAGCAGGTCTGGCGGCGTGGCGGCAGGCGGCTTCACTACGTGAAGCTCATCAATCAGCCCGCTCACTTCCAGAATATTCTTCAGCCGCCGCTTGCTCTCTGGGCTTTCGGAGGCGGCTTGGGGCTGCAAGAACTCGCCGGGCGCAGAAAACACGCCAATAGCCCCCTGGTCGTGCCAAAAGCAGCGTTCGTGCCAGTAAAAGCCGGTGCTGCTCATGCGGTAATCCCTTGCATAAAGGCCGCTAGGTTGGCGCTTAAATGCTCGGTGGGGTAGCCGCCTTCCTGCACAATCACCATGGGTAGCGAGAGCGCTGCCAAGCGTTTGCCTACCTCGATAAACGCCTCGGTTTCCACGTTAAGGCCCGCTAGTGGGTCCTCTTTATGGGCGTCTAGTCCGAGTGCCACCACTACCGCATCCGGCTCAAAGCGCTGCAGATGGTCGATCAGGATCGCCAGCGCATCTAAATAGACCTCGCCATCGCTGCCTACCGGCAGGGGGAGATTGACGTTGGCCCCCACACCTTCGTCACTGCCCTCTTCGTCGGCACCGCCCCAGAAAAACGGGTAAAAATCACTGGGGTCGGCGTGCAGCGAACCGGTCCATACATCGCTTCTGGCGTAGAAAATATCCTGAGTGCCGTTACCGTGGTGTAGGTCTACATCGATAATCGCCACCTTGGCAAAGCGTTCACGCAGCACGGTGGCGGCCAGCGCCGAATTGTTGAGCAAGCAAAAGCCGCCGGCGCGTTCTGGCCCGGCGTGGTGGCCCGGCGGGCGGCACAGCGCATAGGTAATCGCTTCTCCGTCTAGCACCGCTTCTGCTGCCGCCTCTGCGGTGGCGGCCGAGGCCAGCGCGCCTTGAAAACTGGTTGCGCTGAGCGGGCAGGCCATATCGTGCAGGTGCCAGCCCGCTTGCCCAATCGGGTGGCGGGGGTAGTGGTGGCCGCCGCCGCAGGGGTGAATGTTGGGTGCCACGAACTCTGCAGCATTGGGCAGCGCCTGCCAGCGGGTATAGATGGTCTCTAGAAATGTTAAATAACGCGGCGTGTGAATCTGCTCCAGGCGTTTACGCAGCCTGGGAGAGTCCACTTCCTCCGGGGCAGTGAGCACTAAGCCAGCCTTTGCTAACCCCTGCGTCAGTAGCTCGGCACGCACCGGGCCTTCTGGCGAGGCGGCGGGCTGGCCGCGTAGCAGAAACGTGGGGGGCGCATGCAACGCTTGGTCTGGGTGATAAAAACACTTCATGAGTCGCAGTCCTTAGCTGGTCACAGCAGTGACGGTATCCAGGTGGAGAGCGCCGGGAAGGCCGCCAGCAGCACAATCACTACCAAAAACGAGATGTAAAACGGCAGCGATGCTACGATGGCCCGTTCGTAGGGCACCTCCGCTATTCGCGCGGCGGTCATTAGCGTCATCCCCACCGGCGGTGTAACGTTAGAGATATTGAGCACCACAATCATCAGAATAGCGAAGTGAAGCGGATCAAAGCCAAGCTGAATCATCGCGGGCACCAGCACCGGCGCGATAACCACCAGCGCGGGCAGTACGTCCATCACCGTTCCCACCACTAGCAGCAGCAGGCAGACCAGCATTAGCTGCACAAAGGCCGCGTCGCTAAAGGTGGTGATGATACTGGCTGCATCCCGTGCGATGCCTGAACGGGTCACAAACCAGCCTAGCACCGCCGAGGTGGCCAGTAGGAAAAACACCACCCCGGAAAAGCGCACCGTCGTGACGAGCGCATCCCATATTTTTCGCCAGGTCAGGTTCCGGTAGAACACCACGCCGATCACGATGGCGTACACCGCCGCAAACCCCGACGCTTCGGTGATGGTGGTTAGGCCTGAGAGAATGCCGCCTAGAATAATCATCGGCACCACCAACGCGGGCAGCGCCAGCACAAACGACATGATCGCCATCTTAAACGGCGTGGGTGCTTGTTTTGGGTAGTTGCGCTTCCAGGCTAAAAAGAAGCTGACACCCAACAATGCTGCGGCCATCAGCAAGCCAGGAATAATGCCACCGGCAAACAGGTCGATGACCGAAATATCCCGCAGCAGCGTGGCGTAAACCACCATCACCACGCTGGGGGGAATAATCGGCCCAATGATCGAAGAGCACGCGGTCACCGCTGCGGCATACTCCGCATCGTAGCCCTGCTTTTTCATCTCGGGGATCATGATTTTGCCGATGGCCACCGTATCGGTCACCGCTGCCCCCGTTAGGCCCGCAAAAAACACCGACACCGAGATATTTACATGGGAGAGCGAGCCCCGCACCCGTCCAAACAGCGCATTGTTGAAGGCGATCAGTTTGTGGGTCAGCCCACCCTGGTTCATTAGCTCTGCGGTGAAAATAAAGTAGGGCACGGCAATCAGCAGAAAGCCGGAGACGCCAGAGAACATGCGGTCGGCGATGATGCCGAGCATGCGCTCGCCGCCAATCGCAAAACCGCCCGCCAACCCAGACATCGCCATCACAACCGCCACCGGCGCGCCAATAAACAGCAGTACAACAAACGCAATAATCGCAGGCGTCATGAGCGGTGCTCCCCATCAGCGGTGTCGATAAGCTCGCCAATCACGTCCTGCTCATCAATAAAATGTTCCAGCAGTGCAAACCCATGTACCAAGTGCAGCAGCATTATCACACCGCTTATTGGCACCACAATGGCAGTGACCTTGCTAGGAATGCGGATTTGGTCGGACACCATGTACACCTGGGTGGCGCTGGTAAAATAGTCCCAGCCGTACCAGGTGAGCATGAGCGCAAATAGGCCAATAACGCCCAAACTCAGCCCGGCGGCCACCTGTACCATCACTTTAGGCAGGCTGCGCACCAGCAGCGTCATGGCGACGTGTTCGCCGTAGCGCAGTGAAATCGTCATGGAAAGAAAACCAATCCAGGGCAAAAACAGCCGCGCCAGCGAGTAGGTCCAGCTCAGCGTACTGCCCGTGATCAGTTTGTACAAAAATGCGGTAAAAGAGATGCCTAGCATCGCCAAAATACAGCCTACACACACCACGATAGCGGCCTGATTCACCAGGTCGCTTAAGCGGCGCAAAGGAGTTAAAACGCCCATGGCTTTTTCCTCACGCTGGGGCGCATGACCCCAGCGTTGATCAATCGCTTACCGTTATTGTCCGTAAATCCGCAGGTCATCTTCCGCTAGCTGCTGGCCCACGCGCTCCACTTCATCCAACAGGCCCTGCACCCGCGCCTCGTCCATCCCGAAGTCATTCACGATCCACGCCTGCCAAGCGGGGCGGGCCACTTCGGCCATGCGCTCACGTTCGGCATCGGGCATCAGGTAGCAGGCTTCAAAGCGTTCGCAGGATTCGACCCAGCTTGCGGTGGCTAACGCGCCCGACATGCCGTGGCTGAGCTGAATGGCCTCACGCGCCGAGCTAATCACCGCCTGCTGATGCGTTTCCGGCAGCGATTGGTACCAGGACTCGCTCACCACCCAAGGCGCGCTGTTGTACACATGCCCGGTGAGGGTGGTGTAGTCGGTCACTGCATCGAAATTGAAGGTGGTATTAAGGACCGGCGCGTTGAACTGACCATCGGCTAAGCCGGTTTCCAGCGCGGTGATCAGCTCGCCCCAGGGCAGCGGCGTCGCGGAGGCCCCTAACGAGCGCATGATGGCGACGTGGGCCGGGTTCTCTTCGGTGCGGATATTGAGCCCTTCTAGATCTTCCAGGGTTTCGATCAAACGGACGTTATTGGTAAAGGCTACGAAGCCGCCGCCATCATCGAAGGTGCCTAGGTAGCGCATGCTCGCGGCATCCACGGTGCCCGACATAAAGTCAGCAAACCACTCACTATCAAAGAACGTCCACGCTTGCCGCCAGCTGGTAAATAGGAACGGTGCGGTCACCGCTTGGTAGTCGCCATAGAACGACGACATGGCCCCTGCGGACATGATGGTGGACTGCAACGTACGGCCGCCCTGCACTTCCGAGCCATTTTCTACTTCAGAGCCGAGCTGGCCGCCGCCGAAGATAGTGACTTCAAGATCCCCATCGGTACGGGCTTCGACGAGATTTTTAAAATGCACCAGCGCCGGATAGATTTCGTTATTGCTCATATCCTCCGGTAGCTGGGTGGCGATCACCATTTCATAGGATTGGGCTTGGGCTGTGGCGCTAGCCACTGCCAGCGGAAGTGCCGCGAGGGCAGTGAAGAGCAAAGAGCGATTAGCGTTCATAACACACCTCGTTTTGGTTATTAATGGTCTTCGTTATGACTGGCGTTGCAGTGCTACGGGCGTGGTGGCCTTTATTGTTGTTGTACGGCCAGACCTGTAGCGTGATTTATCAGTGATGTTTAGGCAGTGATTCCCATAGTTCAATCGCGGCTGCGAGATCCTCCAGGGAGGCCCCTACCGATTTAAACAGCGTGATAGCGTCTTTATCCGAGCGCCCAGGTTTAGCACCGGTTAACACCTCAGCAAGCTCCGCTTGGATGTGCTCAAACTGGAACTCACCCTCATCAATCGCTTGCAGAATATCTCCTGCCTCACCTTTTGCACCGGCGTAGGTATCCACAAATACTTGTGAGCGACGCAAGCAAAGCGCATCGGTTTCTCGCATTTGCGGCCGAAACGCGCCAATTAAATCGACGTGAGTTCCGGGGGTTAGCCACTCCCCTTTGATGATGGGTTGGGTGGAGAGCGTCACGCAACTGACAATATCTGCCTCCGCCACGGCGGCGGGTAATGCTTCTACTACTTGGGTATCAAAACGGCTTGCGTACTCCTCAGCAATCTCCGTTGCCTTGCTGGGGTTACGTCCCCAGATCAGCACGCGCTTGATCGGCCGCACGCTGGCGTGGGCTTCGATCACCATAGGGGCCAGCTTGCCTGTGCCCACGACCAACAGCGTTTCGGCGTCTTCATTGGCTAACGCTTGGGCGGCCAGCGCAGAGGCAGCGGCGGTACGGCGGCGGGTTAATTCACTGCCATCGATACAGGCCAGCGGCTGGCCGTGCTTGCCTTCACTGAGCAGGTAAAGCCCGGAAATAGCGGGAATACCGTGCTCGGCGTTTTGCGGAAACACGTTGACCATTTTCACACCAATATAGCCAGCGGCTTCCCAGGCGGGCATCAGCAGCATGGTGGCTTCACCATCTGGCCGGTACATGGCGTGATGGTGGCGAGGAGGCGACTCTACCCCGTTCACAAAGGTGTGCCGTAAGCGGTCAATGACTCCCTGCCAAGTTAAGTATTGCGCGACTTCCGCTGCCGAGACGACCTGCATATCAAGCCTCCAGCAGCGCAGCGATGACCATGATTTCCACCTTCCACTCAGGCTTGGCCAGCTTGGCTTCCACGGCGGCGCGCACCGGCGGGCGGCCAGGCACTACCCAGGCATCCCAAGCTTGGTTCATTTGATCGAACTCCGCCATGCTGGTGACCCACACTTGAGCAGAAATTAGGTGCTCTTTGGATGTCCCCGCTTGCACCAGCAGTTGGTCGATACGTGCAAGCACTTGCTCAGTTTGCCCACGCATATCGGCGGTGGTATCCGTTGGCACTTGGCCTGCGAGGTATACCGTGCCGTTATGAATCGCCACTTGGCTCATGCGAGTATTGCTGTCTTGATAGGTCACGCCCATGGGGTCTCTCCAAGGAAGGTGGGGATCCTCTTGAGACTACGACGATGCAAAAGGGTGTGCTTGCCCGAAACTCTGGCAAATTTGCCCGCAAGTCAGGCAGGCAGCGTGTTCAGGCGTTATCTGTCAGAAGAGGGGGAAATCTCAAAGTAACGACGATAGGCGCGGGAGAAGCTGCCTTGGTCGCGAAAGCCCACCAGCATGGCAATGTGGCCAAGACTCAGCGCGCTATGGCGAACCATCGTGCGCGCATGATCTAACCGCCTGCGCTGTACATAGGCCAGCGGCGTCACCCCGGTTAATTCACGAAAGCAGCTATAAAAGTGCCCAGGGCTTAATGCACACAGGGCCGCTAGCTGCTCAACGCGCACTTCATCCGCCAAATGTTGGTCTAGCCAGGCATCCAACCGCTCTAGATCAAGCCGCTCACTGATACAGCGCACCCCGAGCTGGTCGGCCGTCTGTTTTGGCGCGTCTTGCAGGTACATATAGAGCGCCCGCAGTAGCAACACAGCGATCTCATTTTGCAGTGCTGGGCATTGGTCAAGCTGATGCGCAAGCGCATGGGTGAGCTGATTTAAAGCAGGTGGAACGGTAAAGAAACGCGGCTTATCGAATAAGCGCTCAATCTCACTACCCTTTTCCAAGGTGGCTAAGTGCTGCACAGGGATATCCAGCACCAGCGTTCGATTGCTGCCATCGCCTTGATACTCGTGATGGCGCGACGAAGGGATCAAACAGCCACGGCGAGCGGTGACCCGCCCCCCTTGGCCTTCCATGGCAAGCTCGGTAACGCCACACGTCGCCAGGATTAGCTGGTGGAAATCGTGGGAGTGCGCCACCTGCTCTGGGGCCAAATTGCGGCTATGCAGCTCAAACTGGGCCATGGGCATACCGTTAAATGGATACTAGAAATAAGCCTTCACTATAAAACGGCTAAACGCATAATAACCAGCACCACACCAACTAAAAACTAACGCAAGGCGCTAGCAACCAAGCTCCTACCGCGACTAGCCTGTAGAAAAACAAGATCATCGCGCATAAAAAAAGGGCCTAGCGATAAACACTAGGCCCTTGAATTTGGTGCCGGTGGCCAGACTCGAACTGGCACACCCGTAAAGGCGGCGGATTTTGAATCCGCTGCGTCTACCAATTCCGCCACACCGGCAATGGAGGCGAATTATACGCAGATCGCCCGTCAAGTCAATCATATCGCTGACTTTATCGACCTAAAGCGCTATCCTAGGCGGCTTGTTTGACCACTGAAAAGAGCTTATTCACATGCAGCGTGCGGACTTCCATTTCGAGCTACCCGATGAGCTAATTGCCCGCTATCCGTCCGAGCAGCGCAGTGATTGCCGCTTACTGTGTGTGGATGGTCAAAGCGGCGCGCTGGCTCATCGCCGCTTTCCTGACCTGCTGGACCTACTTGAGCCGGGCGACCTGCTGGTGTTTAACGATACCCGCGTGATTCCCGCCCGCCTGCATGGCCATAAGGCCAGCGGCGGCAAGGTAGAAATGCTGCTGGAGCGCCCGCTGGATAGCCACCGGGGGCTGGCGCATATCCGCTCAAGCAAGTCGCCCAAGCCGGGCACTGAGCTGATTTTCGAAGGCGACATCCACGCCGTGGTCGAAGGCCGCCGCGACGCCCTATTCGAGCTGCGCTTTTTAGGCGACACGCCAATGATCGCGCTGCTGGAAAAGCACGGCCATATGCCGCTGCCGCCCTATATCACCCGGGAAGACGAGCTGAGCGACCGCGAGCGCTACCAAACCGTCTACGCCCGCCGCGATGGTGCCGTTGCGGCACCTACCGCTGGCCTTCACTTCGACCAGCCGCTGCTGGACGCCCTAGCCGAAAAAGGCATCAACAGTGCTTTCGTGACGCTGCACGTTGGTGCGGGCACCTTCCAGCCGGTGCGGGTGGACAACATCCTCGAACACCACATGCACAGCGAGTGGATCGAGGTGACCGACTCGACCTGCCAACAGATTCGCGAGACGCAAGCCGCCGGTAAACGCGTGATCGCCGTGGGAACGACGAGCGTTCGCTGCCTGGAGAGCGCTTGCATGAAAAGTAGCGATGGCCAGATAGCGCCGTTCAGTGGCGATACCGACATCTTCATTTACCCCGGCTACGAGTGGCGCTGCGTGGATGCTCTGATTACCAATTTCCATCTACCCGAATCCACCCTATTGATGCTGGTATCGGCGTTCGCGGGCTATGAGCACATCATGCAGGCCTACCGCACGGCAGTTGAAGAGCGCTACGCCTTCTTCAGCTACGGCGATGCGATGCTGCTGACCCGCTAACCGACGCGCTTACCGATTGAACAACGAGTTATTGTGATGCGAAACGAATGCTTTATGCGCTTTGAGCGCCTAGCCGAGGATGGCCGCGCGCGTCGTGGCCGTTTGCACTTCCCCCGTGGCACGGTGGAAACCCCTGCGTTCATGCCGGTCGGCACCTACGGCACGGTCAAGGGCATGACGCCCGAGTCGGTCAAAGAGATTGGCGCCGAGATCATCCTGGGCAACACCTTTCACCTCTGGCTGCGCCCCGGCACCGATGTGATCGAAGCCCACGGCGACCTCCACGACTTTGCCCAGTGGGATAAACCAATCCTCACCGACTCCGGCGGCTTCCAAGTGTTCTCACTGGGCGAAATGCGCAAGATTACCGAGCAGGGCGTGCATTTTCGCTCGCCGGTGGATGGCAGCAAAGTGTTCATGGGGCCGGAAGAGTCCATGGCGGTTCAGCGCTCGCTGGGCTCTGACGTGGTGATGATCTTTGACGAGTGCACCCCCTACCCGGCCACCTTTGAGGAGGCCGAAAAATCCATGGAGCTGTCGCTGCGCTGGGCCAAGCGCTCCCGCGATGCCCACGGCGACTCGCCCTCTGCCCTGTTCGGCATCATCCAGGGCGGCATGCACCCAGAGCTGCGTGAGCGCTCGCTCAAGGGGCTTTTGGAGATCGGCTTCGATGGCTTGGCCATTGGCGGCCTCTCGGTGGGCGAGCCCAAAGAGGAGATGATCAAGGTCCTCGACTACCTACCCACTTGGATGCCCGACGACACGCCCCGTTACTTGATGGGCGTGGGCAAGCCAGAAGACCTCGTCGAAGGCGTACGTCGCGGGGTGGACATGTTCGACTGTGTGATGCCCACGCGTAACGCGCGTAACGGCCACCTGTTCACCTCCGAAGGCACCGTCAAGATCCGCAACGCCAAGCACCGTTTCGATACCCGTCCGCTGGATGAAGAGTGCGATTGCCACACCTGTCAGAACTTCTCCCGTGGCTATCTGCACCACCTGGATCGCTGCAATGAAATGCTCGGTTCCATGCTCAATACCATCCATAACTTGCGCTACTACCAGCGGGTGATGGCTGATTTGCGCGCGGCAATCGAAGCGGGTACATTGACGACCTTTGTGGAAAGCTTCTACGCAAGGCGCGGCCTCCCGGTGCCACCCCTTGCGGGCGCTGAGTCCTAATCCTTTTATGGCCGCCCGCCGTTGCGGGTGGCATGACCCACTCACCCATTGAGTGTTCTAACCCAGGAGTTCCCTGCAATGCTGGATTTCTTCATCTCACCAGCCCATGCCCAAGAAGCCGCCGCTGGCGGTGGCATCGCGCAAATCGTCATGCTGGTCGGCTTCGTGCTGATCTTTTACTTCCTGCTGTGGCGTCCGCAAGCCAAACGTGCCAAGCAGCACAAGCAGTTGGTATCGGGTCTAGCCAAGGGCGATGAAGTCGTGATTGGCGGCGGTTTGGTTGGCCGCGTGACCAAAGTCAGCGACGAGTTCCTGACCCTGGAAGTCTCTGAAGGTACCGAAGTCAACGTGCAGAAGAACGCCGTGGCTGCCGTACTGCCTAAAGGCACCATTAAGTCCATCTAACGCTTGCACTCCCCCCCTGCCGACCCAGTGCCAGCCACCCCGGCAGGGGTGACATGGTAGCGTCGATGGTGAACGTTGCTGTGCCCAGCCTGTCTGTGCACAGCGATTCCGTTTGTAATTGAAGGCAGGGCTTGCATGCTCAACCGTTACCCCCTGTGGAAGTATCTGCTGATACTGGTCGTCCTGGTGGCTGGCCTTATCTACTCGCTTCCCAATCTATTCCCCGCAGATCCCGCCATTCAGGTTAGCGATGCCCAAGGCAACGCCCTGGATGAACGGCAAATTACCCGCGTTGAAGAAGCGCTCAGCGAGCGCGATATCGCCGTCAAAGCCGTTGAAGAGAACAATGGTCAATGGCTGATTCGTCTGCAAAGCGACGATGACCAGCTCGACGCGCGGGATATTGCCGCCGAAGTGCTTGGCCCCAACGCGACCGTGGCGCTCAACCTTGCCGATGCGACACCTGGCTGGCTGCAAGCTTTTTCTGCTTCCCCGATGACGCTGGGCCTTGATTTACGCGGTGGCGTTCACTTCCTACTGGAAGTGGATATGGACGCCGCGCTGGCCCAGCGCCTTGAGGTGAACGCCAGCGCCATCCGCGAACTGCTGCGCAGCGAGCGTATTCGCTACCGCAACACCACCATCGACGACCGCTCGCTGTCGATCGACTTCGCCAGCAGCGAAGACCGCGACGCCGCCCGCCGTTTGATCAGTCGCGACTTCCCCAACTTCGAATACACCAGCGAAGGGGATGGCCGCGCTTCGAGCCTGGTCATGACGCTGAGCGATGTCACGGTCAACGAAATTCAGGATTACGCGATCAACCAGAACTTGACCACGCTGCGCAACCGCGTGAACGAGCTAGGCGTGGCCGAGCCCATGGTACAGCGCCAAGGGCCGAGCCAAATCGTGGTCGAGCTACCCGGCGTACAGGACACCGTGGCCGCCAAGCGGATCGTCGGTGCGACGGCCAACCTCGAGTTTCGTCTCGAGGCGCGCCACGATACACCGGATGCCGAAACCGAACGCTTCGAGTTTCGTAACGACCCGGCCCGCTCAGCGGAGCTGATGCGCGATGTGATCATTACTGGTGACAGCGTTTCCAGCGCCAGCAACAGCTTCGACGAAAACGGTCGCCCTCAGGTCAACATCAACCTGGACGGCACCGGCGGTACGCTGATGAACCGCGCCACGCGCACCAACATTGGCCGCAATATGGCGGTGCTGTTTATCGAGCATAAGAGCGAAGACCGCATCGAAGTCGATCCGGAAACCGGCGAAGAGACCATTGTTCGCGAACCGTATACCGAGCGCGGCCTGATCAGCTTGGCGACCATTCAAAGTGCACTGGGCAACAGCTTCCGCATCACCGGCCTTGATTCCCCCACCGAAGCCGCCGAACTCGCTCTGCTGCTGCGTTCCGGCTCGCTCGCCGCGCCGATTTACTTCGTGCAAGAGCGCACCATTGGACCAAGCCTAGGCGCTGAAAACATCGAGCGCGGCTTGCTATCGGTGCAGATCGGCCTGCTGCTAGTCGTGCTGTTTATGCTGGTGCGCTACAAGGTATTCGGCGTTTTTGCCAACATCGCCCTGGCGCTCAACCTCACACTGCTAGTCGCCGTGATGTCGATGCTGGGCGCTACGCTCACGCTACCCGGTATTGCCGGTATCGTGTTGACGCTGGGCATGGCGGTGGACGCCAACGTGCTTATCTTTGAGCGGATACGCGAAGAACTGCGCAACGGCATGTCGATTCAGCAAGCTATTTACGCGGGTTATGAACGGGCGTTCACCTCGATTGTGGATGCCAACATCACCACGCTGCTGGTGGCGGTGATTCTGTTCTCGATTGGCACCGGCCCGGTAAAAGGCTTTGCCGTTACGCTCTCTATCGGCATTTTGACGTCGATGTTCACTGCGCTGCTGGTCACGCGCGCCATGGTCAATCTGGCCTACGGTGGCAAGCACGTCAAAAAGCTGTGGATCTGATATCGATGAGATCACAACACGCGCTCAGCACAGAATTTAAGAGGTGGTAATGAAACCCCTATCACAACTGCGCATCGACTTTATGGGACGGCGCAACCTTGCGTTTATCGTCTCGGCGGTGATGCTGATTGTCTCTATTGGCGCCATTGTTTTCCAACAGCTCAACCTGGGCCTGGACTTTACTGGCGGCACGCTGATTGAGGTACGCTATGGCGCGGCTCCGTCGCTGGACGCCATTCGCCAACTGCTGGAAAACAGTGGTTTCCAAGACGTATCGGTACAGACCTTTGGTGCCTCTACAGAAGTATTGATTCGCCTACAGCAAGCATTTGATGGCGATGTGGGTAATGAAGTCGTCAAACTACTACGTGCCAATGGTGACAGCGTTAACCTCGTGCGCGCTGAGTTTGTTGGCGCTCAGGTAGGCGACCAGCTTCGCGACCAGAGCGGTCTGGGGCTGCTCGTGGCACTGGGCGTGGTCATGCTCTATGTGGCCCTACGCTTCCAGTACAAGTTCGCCATCGGTGCCCTGCTTGCCCTGCTGCACGACGTAATCATCGTCGTAGGCGTGTTCGCGCTGTTCCAGCTCGACTTCGACCTAACGGTGCTGGCAGCCATTCTGGCGGTCATCGGCTACTCGCTGAACGACACCATCGTCGTGTATGACCGCATCCGCGAGACGATCCGCACCTCGCGTATCGACGATATGCCGCAGATTTTCAACGAGGCGATTAACGCTACGTTGTCGCGCACATTAGCCACCTCAGGCACAACCGTGCTGGTACTGCTAGCGCTGCTGCTGCTCGGTGGCGATATGATCGAGAACTTCGCGATTGCCCTGCTGGTGGGTATCGTGGTGGGTACGTTCTCGTCTATCTATATCTCCGGTGCCCTGTTGATTCCGCTGAAACTCTCTCGGGAAGACCTGATTCCCACCAAGAAAGAAGTGGATGAAGAGGAGGAAGAGCTGCCGTAAGCACGCAAAAGCAGCCAACGAAAAGGCCCTGCCGGGATTACCCGGCAGGGCCTTTTTACTACCATTTTAGTGACTACTCACCACTCACCACTCACCACTCACTACTCACTACGCAGCGCGACCGCGCCGCCAGTGATTAAAAGTGCGGCGCCAGCTGTTTAATCAGCGCTTTGTAGAGACGCGGGCCAGCGGCCATCAGTTGGCTTTCGGCATTCACGGTCGGCTTGCCGTCCGGGGTACCCATCAGCGCGCCCGCTTCTTTTAGCAGCAGCGTACCTACCTGCATATCCTGCTCTTCTAGGCCCAGCACAAAGACGCTGTCTACACGTCCTGCGGCCAGCTCGCACATATCCAGCAGGCCGCTGCCGGTCGCTACCAGGGTTTCTACCTGCGGCGCAAGCTGCTGGGTAATGGTTAAGTAAGCAGGCAGATGACTCGGGCGCAGCCAGGTTTCTGGCAGGCTCATCGCCATGCGTGTGGCAGGAATAGCGGTTGGTTTGCTAACCCGCATGCGCTTGTCGTTGTGCTGAGCGCCGCGGCCGCGACTGGCGATATATTCGTCATCACCAAAGGGAGAGATCACCACCGCGTGTTCGGGGCGACCTTTAACGAGACACACCACTGAGAGTGCAAAGCCCTTACCTGCTACCGCCAAGTTGGAGTAGCCGTGCAGCGGTTCAATTTTCCATACGGTATCTTCACCTTCGCCTTCACCCGCTTTATAGGGCGTATAGCGGCCAGAGAAGCCGTGCAGAGGGTAGCCACGCTGCAGTTGTTGAATGATGGTCGCCTCGGCTTTACGCGCTGTGTCTTCCAGCAAGCGGTCGAGGTTAAATTCTTCATGGGCGTTTTCGATACGTTCGCGAACGCGTAAAAAGTGTTCAACAGCGCCACGCGCGGCGCGCAGCGTAAATTGGACCATCGGATTCATGATCGGGCCTTGTCACAGTGATGTTAAAGAACGGTTCAGGCGCAATACGCCTTTTGGCGGGCAATTCTAACAGAGGCCCCTCGGGCATGCCATCGACTCATGCTAAACTGCGCGTTTTACGCACATGAACCGGGCCTACTATGCTTGAGCGCATCCGAATTGTTTTAATTGGCACCAGCCACCCTGGCAACATTGGCGGCGTGGCACGCGCCATGCACAACATGGGCTTAGCTGATTTAGCCCTGGTCGCTCCTCGCTGCGATGTGATCACCCAAGACAGTATTTCTCGCGCCTCAGGTGCCGACCATCTACTTCACCAAGCTACAGTGCATGCCACACTTGAAGAAGCCGTGGCCGATTGCACGCTAGCTGTTGGCGCCAGCGCCCGCTCGCGCACGCTGCCCTGGCCGATGATCTCGCCTCGGGAACTTGCCGAGCGCCTACCCGGCGAATGCCAGCCAGAAAATGCCCGTGTGGCGCTGGTGTTTGGCCGTGAAGACAGCGGCTTAACCAACGCCGAGCTGCAGCGCTGCCATGCCCATGTGCATATTCCGACCAACGCTGATTTTAGCTCGCTCAACCTTGCCGCGGCGGTTCAAGTGGTGGCCTACGAGTGTCGCATGGCGTGGCTAAGCCAGGCAGATGCCCCAACTGCTGCCGATGATAATGACGAGCTAGCAACCCACGAAGAGCTTGAGCGCTACTTCGAGCACTTAGAGCGCACGCTAATCGCCATCGAGTTTCACGACCCTGCCCTGCCGCGCCAGCTCATGGCACGCCTGCGACGCCTCTATTTACGGGCACGGCCTGAAAAGATGGAGATGAACATTCTGCGCGGCATCCTCTCGGCGACTGAAAAATCCGCTAAAAAGAGTGGAACCGGTAGTGTGAACCAAGAGAACGCCGACACATCCGCGTAGCACATAACGGCGTACTAATCACAAGAGGCGCCAGCAAAGCGGCAATGGCCTAAACTTGAAGTTACAACAACGCGCCCCAACATCGTCTTTTCGACTGCCGCTTTGCACTCACCATATTCCAATACTGTATTACTGCTGCCTCCCTTAACGCCCAAGGATCACCCATGTTTCAACGCCTGCGTGAAGACATCAATAGCGTATTTGACCGCGACCCGGCGGCACGTAATTTTCTTGAGGTGCTGACCAACTATCCCGGCCTGCACGCCCTGTTGCTGCACCGCTGCGGCCACTGGCTGTGGAAAAAGAACTTTAAGTGGCTAGCACGAACGCTATCGACCTTCTCCCGCTGGCTCACTGGCATTGAAATCCACCCAGGCGCAACCATTGGGCGGCGCTTTTTTATCGACCATGGCATGGGCGTGGTGATTGGTGAAACCGCACAGGTGGGCGATAACGTCACGCTCTACCAAGGCGTGACGCTAGGCGGCACCAGTTGGAACAAAGGCAAACGTCACCCTACGCTGGAAGATGGTGTGATTGTTGGTGCCGGCGCCAAGATACTGGGGCCGTTTACCGTGGGCGCAGGTGCCAAAATTGGCTCTAACGCGGTAGTTACAAAAGAGGTGCCAGCGGGAGCAACGGTGGTCGGCATCCCCGGCAAAATCGTCAAACGCGCCGCCCCGGATATGGAAGAGGCGCTGGATATCGACCCGGCCCGCCGGGAAGCCATCTGCCAGAAGTTTGGTTTCGATGCCTATGGCGTCAGCCAAGACATGCCCGACCCGGTGGCGCGTTCGATGCAGGCCATGCTCGATCACATGCACGCCGTGGACGAGCGTATCGAGCGCATGTGCTCAACGCTTCGCAAGCTCGATGCCAACTACCGCGATGGCCAGTTACCGGCTCTGCGAGATGAGGACTTTGCCGATATTCTGGATGAAAACGATACCGGCTGCCCTAGCCTTGGTCATACTGCCCAGGAACGCAGCAGCCCATCACCGGAAAGCAGCACCACGCGCAATAGTTGACCAAAGCACTCAGGATTTCCATAATGGCGCAACATTTGCTGCCAGCGCGCTGAAAGCTCAGCGACGAGGGGTACCTGCTATGCGCTTGACGACAAAAGGCCGTTACGCCGTTACGGCCATGCTGGATTTGGCGCTTAACGCCCCCAGCGGCCCTACCAGCCTGGGAGATATCTCCCTGCGACAGGAGATCTCGCTCTCTTACCTGGAGCAACTCTTCGCAAGGCTGCGCCGGGCGGGGCTAGTTAGCAGCGTGCGCGGGCCGGGTGGCGGTTACCTACTGGCCAAAGCACCCGAGGAGATCAGCGTCTCTCTGGTGATTGATGCAGTCAACGAAACCGTCGATGCGACCCGCTGCCAGGGGCTATCCGACTGCCAGCAGGGCGACACCTGTTTAACGCACCATTTATGGTGCGAGCTATCCGGGCAAATTCGCAGTTTTCTCGACGATATTACGCTGGCGCAGTTGATACAGCGCCCAGATGTGATCCGCATCGCTACCCGGCAAAAACAGCGGGTCGATGCTGGCATCCTCGCGTCTTCCCCCTGAAGGTATTTACTGCACGCTGGAATCTATGACGATGACCTCCACTCCCTCTCTGCCCATTTATCTCGATTATGCCGCCACGACGCCGGTCGATGGTCGTGTGGCTGAGGTGATGCAGCGCTACCTCACGGTAGACCAGCTGTTCGCCAACCCCGCTTCCCGCAGCCATATGCTGGGCTGGCAGGCCGAGCAGGCGGTGGAACAGGCGCGCCGCCAAGTGGCCGATATGATCGGCGCTGACCCGCGTGAAATCGTCTGGACCAGTGGTGCCACCGAAGCCAATAACCTAGCGCTGATTGGCTTTATGCGTGCTAACCGCGAACGTGGCATGCACCTTGTCACTTCCAGCATTGAGCATAAAGCGGTGGTAGACACCGCCAAGGCACTGGAGAACGAAGGCTTCGAGATCACCTGGCTAACCCCAGGGCGCGATGGACGCATCACCCCTGAGCAACTGCGTGCCGCCATGCGCGACGACACGGCACTGGTATCGCTAATGGCGGTGAATAATGAGCTAGGCAGCATTCATGATATTGCCGCCCTAGCGGAAGTCACCCATGAGTTCGGGGCGGCGTTCCACACCGATGCCGCCCAGGCGGTGGGGCGTATTCCGCTCGACGTGGTCGCTCAGCATATTGATTTGATGTCGCTATCAGGCCACAAAGCCTACGGGCCTAAAGGGGTCGGCGCTCTGTATGTGAAACGCCACCCAGATATTCGCGTCGAGGCACTCATTCATGGTGGCGGCCACGAGCGCGGCATGCGCTCCGGCACGCTGCCGACTCATCAGATTGCCGGGATGGGTGAAGCGTTTAACGTCATGCAACAGCAGCAGGACGCGGATCAGGCCCATATTGCGGCGCTACGCGAACGCTTTCTAAGCGGCTTATCAAACCTGGAAGGCATCATCCCCAACTCCCCACTGGAGAACGCCGTTCCCAACATCTTGAACTTGGCGTTTGAAGGCGTGGATGGCGAGGCACTGCTGATGGCGCTACGGGATGTAGCCGTGTCTACCGGCTCTGCCTGCAACTCGGCAAGCGTTGACCCGTCTTATGTACTATTGGGCATTGGTACGCCCCGTCGGCTCGCGCTCTCATCGCTGCGTATTAGCTTTGGGCGCTTTACCCAAGAGGCCGATATCGACCACGCATTAACCCTACTGCGCCACGCGGTGAGCGGCTTACGTGCGACCGCACGTTAGGCGGCTGACGCTCTCCTGACGCACTGCTAACGACTTCTTAAAGGAGAACGCTCCATGGCAACACTAAACATTACGCCCGCTGCAGCTGAACAAATTCAGCGTGTGCTCGACGAGCGCGGCCAGGGGCTAGGCCTGCGGGTATCCGTTAAACCCAGCGGCTGTTCTGGCTACAGCTATGTGCTTGATTTTGCCGATGAAGCACGGGATGACGATGTGCGTTTCGAAGATCACGGCGCAAGCGTCTACGTGGCTCCTGATGCCGTCGAGATGCTAGACGGCAGCGAAGTGGATTACGTCAACGAAGGCTTGAATCGCTTTTTCCGCTTCAACAACCCCAATGTAAAAGATCAGTGCGGCTGCGGTGAAAGCTTCACAGTCTAAGCTATCCGCCGTGGCTGTTGCGTATATCACCGGTATTCATCCCCACCGGGAGGCGCTATAATCGCGGCCACTCGGCAGCCGACGCAACATACGGCCCTAGCCGACCACTTTTTTCCTGCGCCGCCCCGGCTTTCCGGGGCGGCAATTTCTGCTTTATCCCTTTTAAGGAGATTTCTGCATGGCGACTGAACGTACTCTTTCCATCATCAAGCCCGATGCCGTTGCTAAAAATGCCATTGGCGAGATCATTGCACGCTTTGAAAAAGCGGGCCTGAAGGTCGTTGCCGCTAAAATGATGCACCTCTCCGAAGAGAAGGCTGGTGGCTTCTACGCCGAGCACAAAGAGCGTCCCTTCTTCAAAGACCTAGTTGGCTTCATGACCTCTGGCCCGGTCGTGGTACAAGTGCTGGAAGGCGAAGGCGCCATCGCTAAAAACCGTGAGCTGATGGGTGCTACCAACCCGAAAGAAGCCGCTCCGGGCACCATTCGCGCTGACTTTGCGGAAACAATCGACGCCAACGCTGTCCATGGCTCTGATTCTCCGGAAAGCGCTGAGCGCGAAATTAGCTACTTCTTCGGTAACGACGAAATCTGCCCGCGCTAAACCAAGCGCCGCCGTTTCAACCTTCGTTGCCGGCCATTTTCGCGGGGGCTTTGCCCCCGCCTCTTTCTGAACGCTGACCGCCATGACCACCACCGTAGCTCAACATACGCCTGCTCCCAACACGACTCCTGACAGCGCGACTGCTCAACAAGCGGCACCGGCACGCCAGAACCTGCTGGGGCTTTCCCGCGAGCAGATGGAAGCTTTCTTTTTATCAATTGGCGAAAAGAAATTCCGCGCCACTCAGGTAATGAAGTGGATTCACCAGGAAGGCATCGACGACTTCACGGCGATGACCAACCTGTCGAAACCGCTGCGCGACAAGCTCTCCCAAGTCGCTGAAATTCGCGGCCCGGGCGTTGTCTACGAAGGCACTTCCAGCGACGGCACCCGTAAATGGGTGTTAGAGGTTGAGGATGGCAGCTACGTAGAAACGGTGCTGATTCCCGCTGAAAACGGTAAGCGGCGCACGCTGTGTGTCTCTTCCCAAGTGGGTTGTTCGCTGGACTGTAGCTTCTGCTCTACCGGTAAACAGGGTTTCCAGCGTAACTTAACCGCCGCCGAGATTATCGGCCAGGTGTGGGTTGCCCAACGCAGTGTTGGCCCGCGCCGTGATACCGCCAATCGCCCGGTGACCAACGTGGTCATGATGGGTATGGGCGAACCGCTGCTCAATTTCGATAACGTCGTGCCCGCCATGAAGCTGATGCTCGACGATAACGGTTACGGGCTCTCCAAGCGCCGCGTCACGCTCTCTACATCGGGTGTTGTACCGATGATTGACAAGTTGGGCGATGAGATAGATGTGAGCCTTGCTATCTCGCTGCACGCCTCCACCGATGAGCTGCGCAACGAGCTAGTACCGATCAACCGTAAGTACAATATTCGTGCGCTGCTGGATGCCTGCCACCGTTATCTGGCCAAGTGCCCAGATAACCGTCAGGTCACGATTGAGTACACGCTGATCAAAGACGTCAACGATCAGCAAGAGCACGCCGAACAACTGGCCGCTTTGCTCAAAGAGCTGCCGTGTAAAATCAACCTGATTCCGTTTAACCCTTTCCCGAACTCAGGTTACGAGAAGCCATCGCGTAACCAAGTGATGCGCTTCCAACAGTGGCTGTACGACTTAGAGTACAACGCTACCGTGCGCATGACCCGTGGCGACGATATTGATGCCGCCTGTGGTCAGCTAGTGGGCCGCGTAAAAGACCGTACCAAGCGTAGCGCACGCTATATTCAGTCCGTTCAGCTTGACGCTGACTAATCGCTGCTGTCTTGACATCCACCTGACACAGCGCTTTGATGGACACGCTTTTGCCGGGTGCTTACAAAGCATCCACCTTGCAGCACTGGCTCAATAGTTTCGACTTAAGAGGGCGTAGATGATCGGTCACCGCAGGCGCATTACCCTTTTTAGGATGCCCATGCTGTCCGTGCTTGCTGGCAGCCTGCTGCTGGCGGGCTGCGCCACCTCTGGCCAAGGGATCAGTGACGACGCCAACCCCGACGCGGCAGAAGCCTACACCCAGCTTGGCGTCGCCTACCTAGAGCGTGATAACCTGCCCCGCGCGTTGAATGCCCTTGATCGTGCTCTTGAACTGGACCCGCGCCACCCTGAGGCACTTCAGGCGCTCGCGCTGGTCTATCAACAGCAGGGAGAGAGTGATCTAGCCAACCGCTACTTCCAGCAGGCGTTGAATGCAGCGCCCTCGTTTACTCGCGCGCGTAACAACTACGCCGCGTTTTTGTATCAGCAGGCACAGTTTTCACAGGCCTGCGAACAGTTAGAAATAGCATCTCAGGATGCCCAGTACGCCAATCGTGCCCAGCTATTTACCAACCTGGGGCAGTGCTATTTGGCAATAGATGAATTTGATAAAGCGCGCGAACGTTTGCAACGCGCGCAAAGTATCGACCCGCGCAACCCACGCGGGTATTTAATGTTAGCCGAACTGGAAGTTTCACAGGGCAATTATGATCAGGCCTGGGCACCGCTGCAGAACTATCTGCAGTTAGCCGGCCCAGACCCAGCGGCACTGGAACTGGCGATTGATGTCGCCCTCGCCCGCGGTGACGACGCCGCGGCTGCCGACTACCAGCGCTTGCTAAACAACTGATTGCCGCCCTGATCACCACATTATTGAAGGATGCTCAGCTATGAGCGACACACAGTTACAAGATAGTGTTACTACGGCCCACAGCACAGCAACCCCCGGTGAGTTGCTTTCTCGTCAACGCGAATCGCTGGGCGTCCCGCTGACGGATGCCGCCCGAGCACTGAACCTGCGCCCTGCTGTGGTGGATGGCCTAGAGCGCGATAATTACGAAGAGATTCCCGTCGCTGCGTATCGTCGCGGCTACTTGCGCGCCTATGCCAAATATTTAGGCATGGACGAACGTGTGGTGCTTGAGGCTTACCAGGCTCGCCACGGCACCCGTGATGCCGAACGCAAGGTGGCCCCGGTTACCGTGACTAAGCCGCCATCCAAAGTAGGCGCATGGCTCTTTAAGTTAGTCACTCTGCTGGTGATTGCCGGGCTGATTGCCGTGACGGTTGCTTGGTGGCAAAGCAGAGGTGGCAGCGAGCCGCCGAGCATCGGCGCCTCACCCGCTATGGAAGAGAACGAAGCGTCCATCAGCGAACCCGAGCCAGCTCCAGAGCCTACTCCGGTGGTCACACCTGATGAGCCCGCCGCAACGGAGGAGTTGACTAACGATGTGGTCAGCGGCGAGCCCGCCGACAGCGATATTAGCGATAGCAGTGCGCCCGCTGCTGACAACGATGAGCCAACCGCTGCCGCTAGCGACGAACCTGCGGCCCCGGCGGTTGACGCCGACGCAGCGACCGATGTAGCTGAGGCGCCTGCTGAAGAGGTGGCCAATGCCGCCCCCGCTGCTAACCCCAACTTGCTGGAGCTGACGTTTAACGAGCAGTCCTGGACAGAGATTTTCGATGCCAACAACCAGCGTGTGTTTGTCGGTCTACAAACCCCCGGCACCACCGCGAGCGTTGAGGGCGAACCGCCTTTTCGTTTAACCGTCGGCAACGCCACCGGTGTAGAACTGCGCTACCAAGGTGAGCTCGTCAACCTTGCCGAGCGCGCCGGTACCAATAACGTTGCCCGCTTTACCCTGGGAGAGTGACTCGTCTTATGCACGCCCCTTCTCCGATTAAACGCCGTCTGTCACGCCAAATTCATGTTGGCAATGTGGCCGTGGGCGGCGATGCGCCGATTTCCGTACAGAGCATGACCAACACCAATACCCTGGATGTGGACGCCACCGTCGGCCAGATCCAGCAGTTGGAAAAAGCCGGAGCAGATATCGTACGCGTCTCTGTGCCGGATATGGACGCCGCTGAAGCCTTCGGCAAAATCAAGCAGCGCGTAGCCATCCCCCTCGTTGCCGACATTCATTTCGATTACAAAATCGCCCTGCGCGTCGCTGAGCTAGGCGTTGACTGTCTGCGCATCAATCCCGGCAATATTGGCCGGGAAGATCGCGTACGCGCTGTGGTAAGCGCCGCCCGCGATTACGGCATTCCAATCCGTATCGGGGTGAACGCCGGGTCGCTGGAAAAAGATCTGCAAAAGAAGTACGGCGAGCCTACGCCCGCCGCGCTGGTTGAGTCTGCCATGCGCCATATTGACCACCTGGACCGCCTCGATTTCCAGGAGTTTAAAGTCAGCGTGAAAGCGTCTGATGTGTTTATGGCGGTGGCCGCTTATCGCGACCTTGCCACCCGCATCGAGCAGCCGCTGCACCTGGGTATCACCGAAGCAGGCGGCCTGCGTTCGGGCACAGTGAAGTCCTCCATTGGCCTAGGCATGCTGTTGATGGACGGTATCGGCGACACCATCCGCGTCTCGCTGGCTGCCGACCCGGTGGAAGAGATCAAGGTCGGGTTCGACATGCTCAAGAGCCTGAAGCTGCGCGCCAAGGGCATTAACTTTATCGCCTGCCCCAGCTGCTCGCGACAGAACTTTGACGTCATCAGCACCATGAACCAGCTTGAAGAGCGCCTGGAAGATGTGATGACGCCGCTGGATGTCTCGGTGATTGGCTGTGTGGTCAACGGCCCCGGCGAAGCTAAAGAGACCGATATCGGCCTAACCGGCGGCTCACCCGCCAACTTGGTCTACATCGATGGCAAACCGGCGAGTAAGCTGCGCAACGATCATCTGGTAGATGACCTGGAAAAGCTGATCCGCGACAAGGTACGCCAGAAAGAGCAGCAGCAAGAGAACATGATTGCACGCAGCGTTTGACACCTGCGTTGCCTGCAACAGGCGGCACGCCTTGCGCCTCGCGCTGCCGCCCAGACAAGGAGTTTTCATTGAGCAAGTCCGCCGCTAAAAAGATTCAAGCCATCCGTGGTATGAACGACCTATTGCCCAGCGACAGCCCTCGCTGGCAATTTTTTGAGGGCAAAGTACGCCAATTGATGCACCGCTACGGCTTCGATGAAATTCGTACGCCAATCGTGGAGCAAACCGCGCTGTTTGCCCGCTCGATTGGCGAAGTCACCGATATCGTCGAGAAAGAGATGTACACCTTCGACGACCGCAACGGTGACAGCCTGACGCTGCGCCCTGAAGGCACCGCCAGCTGCGTGCGGGCGGCAATGGAACACGGCTTGCTGCATAACCAAACCCAGCGGCTTTGGTACCAAGGGCCGATGTTCCGCCACGAACGGCCTCAGAAAGGGCGTTATCGCCAGTTCCATCAGGTCGGCGTAGAGACCTACGGCTTTGAAGGCCCGGATATCGATGCCGAAGTCATACTGCTCTCGGCACGGCTATGGCAAGAGCTTGGCTTGATGGAGCACGTCACCCTGGAGCTGAACTCCCTGGGTTCCGCCGAAGCACGGGCGGCCTACCGAGACAAACTGGTGGCCTACTTTGAGCAGCACCAAGACGTTCTCGATGAAGACTCCAAACGACGCTTAACCAGCAATCCGCTGCGCATTCTGGACTCCAAAAACCCGGATATGGCCGAGATGCTCAACGCGGCCCCGCAGTTGATGGATCATCTGGACGATGAGTCCCGCGCGCATTTCGAGCAGCTCAAAGCGATGCTGGATGCCGCCGACATTCCATACGTGGTCAACCCGCGTTTGGTGCGCGGCCTGGACTACTACTGCCGCACGGTGTTCGAGTGGACCACCACTGCGCTGGGCAGCCAGGGCACCGTCTGTGCCGGTGGCCGCTACGATGGTCTGGTCGAGCAGCTTGGTGGCAAACCCACGCCTGCGGTGGGCTTCGCCATGGGGATCGAGCGCCTGGTACTACTGCTGGAAACGCTCAACTTGGTACCTGATGAGGCCCTAGGCGGCTGCGACGCTTATCTAGTGCCGATGGATGACAGCGCCACCGTGGCAGCTCTCACCCTGGCAGAACAGCTGCGCAGCGCACTGCCCGACCTGCGCCTGCAGCTGCACTGCGGCGGCGGCAGCTTCAAGAGTCGCATGAAAAAGGCCGACAAGAGCGCCGCGCCGGTGGCAATTCTGCTGGGTGAGGATGAGCTCGCCAACCAAACCGCCACACTGAAGTTTCTGCGCGATGACCGCGAGCAGCAGCAGGTGGCCCAGGCAGCGTTGGCCGAGACGCTTCGCGAGTTACTGCCTAACCTACCGTCTCATTAACGTAACTGCCCCCAGCGATGCCTGGGGCGGATGAACACTCGTTAGCCGCAAAAGCGGCTGACCCATGAAACAGGAGGCCGCCCGTGGCGGAGCTGAGAAGCGAAGAAGAGCAGCTAGAAGTCGTCAAACGCTGGTGGAAAGAGAACGGGACCTCGCTGATTGCCGGTGCCGTTCTCGCTGCGGCGGGCGTCTTTGGTTGGAACGCATGGCAGAACTACCAAGAGGGTAAGTCAGAGGCAGCTTCTGCCCGATACCAGCAGCTCATCAACATGACCGCTGGCACCACCTTGGAAGGGGATCAGTTAAGCGCGGCACAAACGCTGATTGATGAGCTCACCGACGACTACGGCAACACCCTGTATGCCGAACTGGCACAGCTGCTGGAGGCCCGCCTGGCCGTGCAGGAAGGCGATCTGGCCGCGGCCAAAGCAGCCCTTGAAAGCGTCGCCGACGGCTCGTCACGCCGTTATGTTCAAAGCCTGGCCTGGCTGCGGCTGGCGCGTATCGAATTAGCCGAAGGCAACCCCGAGGCGGCACTGGAGCTATTGGACCAGCCGATCACCGACACGCTGGCCGCCCAACAGGCCAACGTACGCGGCGATGCTCACCTGGCGCTTGGCCAGCCCGAGCAGGCTCGCGAAGCATGGCAAGCCGCGCTGGAGATTGCCCAAACGCAGAACCAGCCGCTTTATGGCGTGCAGCTCAAGCTCGACGATATCGGCGCCGAGGAGGCGAATCAGTGATGACCAACAGCCTGTTAAAACCACGTTTTTCCACTTCGCTGATGCGTGCCACACTGGGCGCCGTTGCGCTGGCCTTGCTGGCGGGTTGCGCCAGCAAGGGTGAGCCTGCCTACACCCCCAAAGAGCTGCGTAGCTTCAATGAAACCTCATCACTGGATAGCCAGTGGCGGCGCAGCGTTGGCGACGGTTTTGGCCGTGCCCGCTACCCGATTGCACCGGCACGCGAGGGTAATACCGTGTTTGCCGCCGATGCCAACGGCCTGGTAGCCGCCTTCAATGCCCAGAGCGGTGAGCGTGAGTGGCAAGTCGAGCTGGATACTCCCATCTCCAGTGCACTCAACGCCATTGCCGGCCAAGTTTATCTCGGCACCCGCAACGGTGAAGTGATTGCCCTCGACCAGCGCGACGGTAGCGTTGCCTGGCGTTCGCGGGTCACCAGCGAAGTACTGGCAGCTCCGCAAGCCAACCAGCAGCTACTGCTGGTTCAGAGCGTGGACGGCCAAATTACCGCTCTGGACCGCGCCAGCGGCGAAGAGCGCTGGGTCTACACCAGCTCTCAGCCTGCTTTAACGCTGCGCGGCACCGGAACGCCAATGGTCATCGACCCGGTCACCTTCGTGGGTACGGCCAACGGACGCCTGGCGACGCTGGACAACCGCAGCGGCCAGCCCCTTTGGGAAATGCAGATTGCCACACCACGTGGCCGTAGCGACGTTGAGCGCCTAGTGGACCTGTCTGGCCAGCCAGTACTTAGCCCCGATGGCCTCCTGTTCGTGACTAGCTACAACGGCCGTGTGGTTGCGCTGGAAGCGACCCGTGGCGGTGTGCTGTGGGAAACCAACCTCTCCAGCCGCCACACGCCGATTCTGGTGGGCGACTTCTTATTTGTGGTCAGCGACGACAGCCACATCGTTGCCTTGGACGCCAACAGCGGCCAAGAGATCTGGCGTAACGATGACCTGGAAGATCGCTGGCTCACCGCCCCCGCCTTTGCCGATGGCCGCATCGTCGTGGGTGATTTTGAGGGTTATGTCCACCTCATCGACGCCCGCGAAGGCAACCTGGTCGGCCGCACCCGTATCGATGATTCGGGTATTAGCGTGCGCCCGGTGACTGAAGGCAGCACCATTCATGTCCAGGCCAACAATGGTCGCCTGGAAACCCTGGAAGTAACTCCATGACACCCGTCATTGCATTAGTCGGTCGCCCCAATGTGGGCAAATCGACGCTGTTTAACCGTCTGACCCGCTCGCGCGATGCGCTGGTGGCAGACTTTCCTGGCCTGACCCGTGACCGTAAATACGGTAACGGCATGCTGGGTGGAAAGGCGTACACCGTCATCGATACCGGCGGTATCAGCGGTGACGAAGAAGGCATCGATGCCGCGATGGCCGAGCAGTCCCTCGCGGCCATCGACGAAGCCGATATCGTGCTGTTCCTGGTCGATGCCCGCGCCGGGTTGAACGTCGCCGACGAAGCGATTGCCAACCACCTGCGCGTCAACCAGAAAAAGACCTGGCTGGTGGTCAACAAGACCGACGGCCTGGAAGAGCACTCGGCCATGGCCGATTTCTGGAAACTGGGCCTGGGTGACCCGTGGCCGATTGCCGCCGCTCATGGCCGCAACGTATCGCTGTTGATCGATACGGTCCTCGAACCTTTCCCTGAGCGGGATGCCAGTATCCCTGCCGATACAGGCAGCAAAGGCATTCGCATTGGCGTGATTGGCCGCCCGAACGTGGGTAAATCTACGCTGGTCAACCGCCTGCTCGGTGAAGAGCGCGTGGTAGTATTCGATGAAGCGGGCACCACCCGCGACGCTATCGAAATCCCTTTCGAGCGCAACGGCAAGCCGTACGTGCTGATCGACACCGCCGGCATTCGGCGGCGTAAGAACGTGCGTGAAATCGCCGAAAAGTTCTCGATCATCAAAACGCTGGATGCGATCAAAGAGAGCCACGTGGCCGTCATGGTATTGGACGCCCGCAGCGGCTTGGTTGAGCAGGACCTGCACCTGCTGGATTATGTGCTCACCACAGGGCGTGCGTTGGTACTGGCGGTCAACAAGTGGGACGGGCTGGAGAGCGAAGCCAAAGAGAAGATGCGCGCCGACATCAAGCACCGTCTGGGCTTTGCCGACTACGCCGAGCTGCACTTTATTTCCGCGCTGCATGGCACCGCAGTGGGCGACTTGTACCCCTCCATTGAGCGGGCGTTTAACGCCGCCAACGCGCACTGGTCGACCAACCGTCTCACCACGCTGCTGCAGGATGCGGTCAGCCAGCATCCGCCCCCCATGGTCAACGGCCGCCGCATCAAGCTGCGTATGGCTCACCAGGGTGGCAGCAACCCGCCGATTATCGTGGTACACGGCAACCAGACATCGTCGCTACCCGAGGCTTATCGTCGCTACCTGACCAATACCTTCCGTAAAGTGTTGAAGGTGCGCGGCACGCCGATGCGCTTTGAGTTCCGGTCGGGCAACAACCCGTTCGATAACATGGCGGGCGCCAGCGATAAAGAGAAAGCCAAAAAGCGCGAGCTTAACCGTACCAAAGAGGCGCGCAAAAGCCGCCGTTAAGCGCGGCACTTTGCTTCCCCGCCCGTTGTATACGCAGCGGGCGTTTTTGTTGGCACTACCACCGAATCTACTTGACAGAGCCCCCCTCCCGCCCTCAAATAGCGACGCTTTTCGTCACCTGCTCGACCGATCCTTTCTTATCAACACTTGCCCTTCTTAGGAGGGACGTACATGCACTACGCTTTTCGTCGCGGACGCGGCTTGGTTTTACTGCTGCTGGCGAGCCTGCTAACCGGCTGCTTGGCGTTGCCTCAAACAGGGTTGTTTGCGTTTCGTCTGGCGGTCACATCGCTGGGGATTGAGGACGTACGCATTGGCCCTTACAGCGTCAATGCCGGGTTGGACACCAGCGATCTATCGAGCTTTCTGGCCTCTAGCCTGGGTGCTGGCAGCTTGCCGGTGCAAGCCACCCTGGCGATGGGGCTTGGCCTGCCCGCTGGCATGCCTCCGGTGGAGATGTCGGGCTTTCGCTGGACGCTGGACATGCCTGGCGTAGACCCAGTGCAAGGCAATTATGGGCAGAACGTTACCCTCACGTCTGGGCAAGACGCCAATCTCCGCCTGCCGGTGGCCTTTGATGTTCTAGCTGCAGACCACCAGCAAATGACGCCAATGCTAGAGCTGGCCAGCCAACTCGCCAGCCAAGGGGAGCTGCCTGCAGGCAGTGAACTGGCCATTACCCCAGGGGATTTGCGCGGCCTGGGCATGACACTGCCCGCTGGCCTGCTCACCCCGACCATTCGCTTGAACGTGGGCGCCGACGGGCAGCTCATCCCCCAACGCTAAGTCTTGCCAAGCGCGCTACTCACCGCGCTCATGAAGGCGTTTGCGGCCTACGTAGTGGGCCGCAAACTGCCACGCTGTCCGGCCGCTGCGCCCACCGCGTAGCGTGGCAAAACGTACCGCCTCCGCACGGGCGGCCTCATCCCACTCTTGCTGTCCACCAATACGACTCACCCAGTGTTCGCACACTTCAAGATAGGTGGCTTGGCTAAACGGATGAAAGCCTAACCACAGGCCGAAACGGTCTGACAGCGAGATTTTCTCTTCCACCGCATCGCCGTGGTGCAGCTCCTCGCCCACCAACCGTGAACCGCTATTGTCATCCATCGACTCCGGCAGCAGGTGACGACGGTTCGAGGTGGCATAGAGCAGTACGTTATCTGGTGGCCCGGTCAGCGCGCCATCCAGCACACTCTTCAGCGCTTTGTAGGCATCGTCATTGCCTTCGAACGAGAGGTCGTCGCAATACACCACAAAGCGGTGCGGCTGATGACGCAGTTGTTCCACCAGCAGCGGCAGGCTTGCCAGGTCATGGCGGTCGACCTGAATCAGCCGTAGGCCTTCATCGGCTAGTGAATTGAGCAGCGCGCGTATCACAGACGATTTCCCGCTACCTCGTGAGCCCCAGAGCAGCGCATGGTTAGCTGGCAGCCCCTGCAAAAATGCCCGGGTGTTATCGACCAACGCCAGCTTTTGGCGCTCAATGCCCAGCAGGTCGTCCAGCGTCATGGTGTCTCTCGGGGGTACCGGCACCAACCGCCCGCCCAGTGGGTGGCGCTGCCAGATGGCCGCTACATGGGTGTCCCACTCAACCGGCGTGGGCGCTGGCGGCAGCCAGTGGTCGACATGATCGAGTAACCGCGCTAGGCGCTGGCTTAATTCAGTATCCATCGTCATCCTCAGAGTGCGTTATGATAAGGGTTGATTTACCACTGCCAGTGGTTATCTTGTGTGCAAGGATCCCCACTCGTCTATAAGGAAACTATCTATGCGTTGGCTTCGCCCATTAGCGGTTACGGCGCTCTGCGCCTCAATCGCCGCCTGTACGACCTCCCCCACCGGTCGCTCGCAGCTATTGCTGCTCTCTGATAGCGAGCTGAACGAGATGGGCCGTCAGGCGTTCACCCAGTACCAGCAGGAGCTGCCCACTGCGAGCCAGGCAAGCCAGCGCTATGTGCAGTGTATTGCGGATGCCATTGTGTCGGAACTGCCTGCCGAGCAGCAGCAGTTAGACTGGCAAATCCGGGTGTTTGAATCCGAGCAGCCCAACGCCTTTGCCCTTCCTGGCGGCTACATGGGTGTGAACACGGGCATGCTGGATATTGCCACAACCCAGGACCAATTAGCCTCTGTGATTGGTCATGAGATTGGTCACGTGCTGGCCAACCACGCCAATGAGCGCGCCTCAACCGAGAGCGCCACGTCATTAGGCCTATCGGTACTCTCCAGCACCTCCGGCATGCAGTCCGCCGGTGGCCAGCAGCTGATGGGGGTACTCGGCATGGGCGCTCAGTACGGCATCGTACTACCATTCTCCCGCGCCCATGAGAGCGAGGCCGATGTGATTGGCCTAGACCTCATGGCCCAAGCAGGCTTCAACCCACGTGAAAGCGTCACTCTGTGGGAGAACATGCAGGCAGCCACCGGCGGCGGCGCGCCCCCCGTATGGATGTCGACCCACCCCGGGCAAGGCCAGCGCATTCAGGGCCTCCAAGCCAACATGGATCGGGCACTGACGAGTTATGAGCAGGCCCGCAACAACGGCCGCACTCCCAACTGCCCGCGTCCATAGCGGCGCTTAGAGGTTTCGATGATCCGTTTGGGTTTACTGCTGTTAGTCCTGCCGATTTTAGTACTGCTGGGCGTCTATTTTTGGGAGCTGGGCGACGTTCGCGCCTGCCAGCTTGAGGGCGGCTACTGGAACTATCTGGAAGGAGCTTGCTACGATACGCCACAACCTTTTGTGTCGTGGCTGCAGCGCTCGCCGCTGCTGGTGAATGGCGGCATGCTGTTATCCGTGGTGGGGCTGGTGATGTGTATGGTGGGGTTTTATACCAAACCGCGTTAGCCCAAGCACAACCTGAATGGGGGCGTTCGCCCCCATTGCCTCAACTATCTCCTATCCCCCTACCGGCTAATAGTTGAGCGATTGCCGCAGCAGCGTGCGCACGCTGGCCGTTTCAGGCCGCACGTTGCGCCATAGAAAAAACGACTCGGCGGCTTGCTCGACCAGCATTCCCAAACCATCCAGCAGCTTGGCGCCTCGCGGCCCTGCCCACTGTAGAAACACCGTCGGCTCTGAACCGTACATCATATCGTAGGCCCAGGCACCTTTGGCAAACAGCGTCTCCGGCAGCGGCGGCAGCTCGCCTGATAGGCTGGCACTGGTACCGTTAATCACCAGATCAAACTGCCCGTCGATGGATGCTAAACCGCCGCCCTGGATATTGCCCAAGTCGGCAAACGCTTGGGCCAACTGCTCGGCTTTCTCTGCCGTGCGGTTGACGATAACGACCTCACTGGGCTGCTCCGCCAGCAGCGGTTCCAATACGCCACGCACCGCGCCGCCTGCGCCGATGACCAGCACACGCTTACCCGCCAGAGGGACGCGGTGATAGGCCAAATCCCGCACTAACCCGATACCGTCGGTGGTATCGCCATAGGTACGCCCGTTACCGCCCACAATCAGCGTATTCACCGCCTGCGCGCGCTTGGCGCGGTGGCTCAGGGTATCGCAAAGCGCAAAGGCATCGCCTTTGAAGGGAACGGTCACGTTGGCACCACGGCCACCATCGGCGATAAACGCCCGCCATGCGTCGGCAAACCCCTCTACCGGCGCCAGCTCGGCGGTGTAACTCATGGCCTGATGAGTCTGGCTGGCAAACTCACCGTGGATCAGCGGCGATTTAGAGTGTTTGATTGGGTTACCAAACACACAGTAGCGGTCAGTCATCGAAGCTCCTTAGGCGTTGTTCTGCTGGGTGGCCTCGGCCAACCAATCGCGTGGCACCAAATAGTCGTGCAGTTGCGCTTCACGGCTGCCCGGCTCGGGAGTGAAAGCGTACTCCCAACGGGCCAGCGGCGGCATGGACATCAGAATGGACTCCGTGCGCCCGCCACTTTGCAGGCCAAACAGCGTACCCCGGTCCCACACCAGATTGAACTCCACGTAGCGGCCGCGGCGGTAAAGCTGGAAATCACGCTCGCGTTCGCCCCACGCGTCCTGCTTGCGGCGCTCGACAATGGGAAGGTAAGCATCCAGAAAGCTATCACCCACCGCGCGCTGAAACGCAAAACACTCTTCAAAGCTGCCTTCGTTCAAGTCATCAAAAAAGAGTCCGCCGACGCCGCGGGTCTCCTCGCGGTGCTTCAGATAAAAGTAGTCGTCGCACCACGCTTTGTAGCGCTCGTAAACGCCCTCACCAAAGGGCGCGCAGGCCTCGCGGGCCACTTGGTGCCAGTGCACCACATCTTCAAACACCGGATAGTAGGGGGTTAGGTCAAAACCGCCACCAAACCACCACACCGGCGGCTCACCCTCTTTTGCGGCAATAAAGAAGCGAACGTTGCCGTGGCTTGTCGGCACATTGGGGTTTTCAGGATGCATCACCCAGGAGACTCCCACCGCGTGGAAGCTGCGCCCGGCTAGCTCGGGCCGGGCAGCAGTCGCAGACGGCGGCAGCTGCGCACCGTGGACATGGGAAAAGTTGACGCCGCCTTTTTCGAAAATAGCGCCCGACTCCATCACCCGCGAGCGGCCTCCGCCGCCCTCTTCGCGCTGCCAGCTATCCTCTTTGAACGCGGCCCGCCCATCGGCGGCAGCAAGCCCTTCACAGAGCCGCTCCTGAAGGTCGAGAAGGTACGCTTTAACATCGTCTAGGTGCTCGTGGGCCACGGTAACTCCTGGTGAGGTGAATCGTGAATCGTGAATCGTGAATCGTGAATCGTGAATCGTGAATCGCTGACAGTGTGACGAAGCCGAGCGGCTAGTCACGCATCACTTTGCCGGTCACTAAATCGCGGATGGTGCTGGGTTTGGCATTGCCGCCCAATTCGCCCGCCACGATGGCGGCTACGTCATCGCCAAAGATCGTGGCGACTTCTTCCGCGCTCATAGCGGGCGGATCGCCTGCACGGTTAGCGGAAGTGGAGACGAGCGGCCCGCCAAAGGCTTCGCACAGTGCTTTCATCAGCGGATGGTCGGTGACGCGTAGCGCCACGCTTTGATGAGCGCCGCGTACTAGGCCGTGGCTGCGACCATTGTCCGGCACCAGCCAAGTATTCGGGCCTGGCCAACTGGCCGCCAACGGCGCATGGAGTTCCAACGGCAACTGGTTCAACCAGGGCTGAAATTGCGCGATACTCGCCGCCACCAAAATCACGCCCTTGGCCGGGTCGCGCTCCTTCATACGCATGAGATGCGCCAGCGCTTCGTCGTTATCGGGGTCACAGCTTAACCCCCATACCGCTTCGGTGGGGCAGGCAATCACACCGCCTTTACGCAGCGCGCTCACCGCCGCTTTCACGTCAACCGCCGGTTTCATAGACGCTCCTGATAAGCTCTCAGCCAATCACAAAATTGAGTTTGCATCTTACCATGGCGCTGCCAGCCGCACCCAACCACCCGCCTGCTGCGTCACTTTGCCATCCAGCTCCAGCATCAATAGCCGCTGCTGGCACTCGCTGACCGAGATACCGGTGCTCTGCACCAACACATCAATGGGGGTAGGCGATGGGCCTAAGGCGTTTAACAGATTATCCGCCGACGGTACTTCAACACTCGGTTGATGAGCCAACGGCTCATCGGCTGCAACTGCTAGCGGCGCAGGCACAAAGCGCGACACCCAATGCTGTAACTCTTCGAGAATATCGTCCACATGGCGCACCAGGGTGGCGCCGCTACGCAACAGTTGCAGGCAGCCACGAGCCTGGACATTGTGTAGCGAACCCGGCAGCGCAAACAGCTCGCGACCCTGCTCTAGGGCGAGGCGGGCGCTGACGAGCGAGCCACTCTTCTCGGCTGCTTCAACCACTAAGGTGCCTAGCGAAAGGCCCGTTACAATTCGGTTGCGCCGGGGGAAGAAGGCCGGACGGGCCACGGTGCCTGGTGGATGCTCAGAGAGCAGCAAACCGCCGGGTAGCGTACTGAGCTGTTCATACAAATCACGATGGCGGGCGGGGTAGATGACATCAATACCACAGCCAAGCACGGCAATGGAGCTTCCACCTGCGGCGAGCGCCGCACGCTGAGCCACCCCATCCACACCCAGCGCCATCCCGCTGACAATGCACCAGCCTCGGTTGGCCAACTCCCGGGCAAACGCCTGGGCATGTCCACTCCCTTCCGACGTTGGGCGACGAGTACCTACCATGGCAAGGCCTGGGGCCTCTAACGCGCGAAGATCGCCCTGGGCCCATAGTACTGCTGGCGGGTCAGGAAGTTGGTTTAAAAGGTCTGGCCATGCAGGATGGTCGCGGTGAAGCAGATGGCGGTTGGGGCCTTCTTGTAACCAGGAGAGGGTGTCATTGACCGTTTGTTGCAGCGGGCTGCGTTCTGGCTGCGCCAGCCACAATCGCAGGGCATTGGCGGCATTGCTGGGCAAAGTCGCTAGCCACCCTTGTGGCCATTGAGGCTTGCGCGCCACCATTTGCGCAATCCGCGCAGCGCCCATACCGGGCAAAGCATTTACCGCCAGCCACTCCTTAGCGTCCATAGAGCTCCCCTTATATCAAATCTTGCACACCTTTAGCGCGTCGGCGCGCGTACACTATCTCCCACTGCCAGCACCTTTGAGGCCTGCATGACCAAGGCGTAACTCATATGGTTATAGGGCCTGAACACCATCACCAATCCTGCCTCGGTATTGGGCAACCGCAGCAGTTCTTGGGTACGTGGGTCAGTTACCAACTCCCCTTGCTGGTCTACGCGCAATACATGGCCCGGCTGTAGGCCGTCTTGCGTTCCCAGGTCCAGTGCCACCACTTGCAGCCGCCCAATAAATCGTACTCCGCCCGGTACCGCAACAATCTGGCCCGACACGTTATTCAACGGTGCACGGGGAGCAAAGGCATCGCTTAGCTCACGATCTTCTAGAGGCAGCAGGATGTCGTTATTACGCACTTCTTGGTAGGCGCTAAGCACTTCGATGCGAGCAATATCGCCCTCGCTGCCCAGGTAGCGCGCCTCGCCAATATTGATCAACTCATCGCCCAACAGTGCGCCATTGGCTGATACATAGGGCTCGCCTGGACGGTAGATGCCCAGGCGCGTTCTGGCGGGTACGCTGCCACGCACGTACAGGGTATCGCCTGCGCCGCTAATCAAGCGCTGGTTATCGCCGCCCACCACATACGCAAGCTCCTGCGGGCTCTCTCCTGGCTCCACCACGCGATGCTCCCGTAGAAAGGCGCGCACCACCTCCATCGGAATAGGAGTAATCGCCTCTCGTTTAGGCACTGTACGCATCTGCGGCGAGAGCTTTACGACCCCTTGGCCCCGCTCCACAGAAAGGCATGGTTGGCCTTGGCATGTCCCCAATACCAGCACATCGCCGGGGTAGATAAGGTGCGGGTTACGAACTTGCGGATTCGCCTGCCATAGCGAAGGCCACTGCCAGGGCGAGCGTAAATAACGGGCGGAGATATCCCACAGCGTGTCGCCAGGCACTACTTCATAGCGCTGTGGCGCATCGTTGCGCAGCCCTTCCACGGCTAAGGCTGGCTGGCTGACCGACAGCACCCACATTAAGAGCACGCCAAAGACGCTATAATAAAGAGGTTTTAGAGCCACCATCCGATTCTCCCCGGGCAGTCGTTGGTGAAGCGGTTTAAGGGGCTGCACGGTGTCGCGCGTGCCCAGGATCGCTATCAGCATGATATAGTGGTCAATAGTAAAGTAGTTAGGCTCGCCGACACAGGTGGCAGCCAGCTCATCTTAAAGACTCAGCATAACGGTGATTGTAACGCCATGGCCAAACTTCCTATTCTCGAATTCCCCGACGAGCGCCTGCGCACCAAGGCGGTACCGGTGGAAACCGTTGACGACGAGGTCCGCCAGCTCGTCGACGATATGTTGGAGACCATGTACGACGCACGCGGCATCGGCCTTGCCGCAACGCAAGTCGATGTCCATCGCCGCGTGGTCGTCATGGATGTCAGCGACGATAACTCCCAGCCGCTGGTGCTGATCAACCCGCGCTACGAGCCCATCGATGATGCCAAAGAGCCGCTCTCCGAGGGCTGTTTGTCGATCCCTGAATACTACGCCGAAGTACCGCGCTACCTGAAAGTGAGACTCAACGCGCTGGATCGTAACGGTGAGCCCTACGAGCTGGAAGCAGATGGCCTACTGGCCCACTGCATTCAACATGAGTACGACCATCTGGAAGGCGTGCTATTTGTGGATTACCTCTCACCGCTCAAGCGCGACCGGGTGATGAAAAAAATGCAAAAGCGCCACAAGCTGATGAACGACGCCTAATCCGCGCTTTTCCATCAGGCCACTGGCCGAGCTGACACGCTGCCCGCAGGCACTCGCCTGTAACAACAGCGCTGCCTCTCGGCCTTTATGCGTTTCATACACGGCATCTTTCTCTCGTCATCCTCTCCGTCACTTAAGGGCACACCACCATGTCACCGTTACGCGTTGTTTTTGCTGGCACGCCAGACTTCGCCGCCTCCAGCCTTGCTGCCGTTCTCGACAGCGAACATGAAGTGGTGGCGGTTTACACCCAACCCGACCGCCCTGCTGGGCGTGGTCGCAAGCTCACGCCCAGCCCGGTTAAACAGCTGGCACAAGAGCACGGGCTGCCGGTGGTCCAACCCGCCAGTCTCAAAGACGCCGATGCGCAAGCCGAACTGGCGGCATTGAACGCCGATGTGATGGTCGTCGTCGCCTATGGGCTGCTGCTGCCCCAAGCGGTGCTGGACACGCCGCGCCTAGGCTGCATTAACGTGCACGCCTCGCTGCTGCCCCGCTGGCGGGGTGCGGCGCCGATTCAGCGCGCCATTGAAGCGGGCGACAGCGCCTCCGGCGTGACCATCATGCAAATGGATGCGGGGCTGGATACCGGCGCCATGCTGTATGAAGTGCGCACCCCAATTACCTCCCGCACCACCGGTGGCGACCTCCACGACCGACTGGCCATTCAAGGTGCTAATGCGCTGATCCACGTGCTGGACAACCTCGACAACGGCAGCCTAGAGGCAACGCCTCAGCCGGAAGAGGGCGTGACCTACGCCGCCAAGCTCAGCAAAGCCGAGGCCGAGCTAGACTTTAGCCAGCCCGCCGAGCAGCTGGCGCGCAAAATCCGCGCCTTCAACCCGTGGCCGGTGGCTTGGTGCACGCTAGGTAACGACCGCCTGCGCCTACTCATGGCCAGCGTCGAGCAAGGTGAACAGCCGCCATCGCCCCCCGGTACGCTGTTGGAACATGGCGATGATCACCTGCGTATTGCCTGCGGCGAACAAGGGCAAGAAGTGCTGTGTGTCAGTCGTGCCCAGCTACCTGGCGGCAAAGCGATGGCGGTACGCGACTTATTAAACGCCCGCCAAACCTCACTCACCGTCGGCGTTCGCCTTGGGCAAACCCCGCAAGGAGCTAGCCAATGAGCCAGCAACGCCCAGCCAAAGGCGGCAGCGGCCTAGATGTCCGCGCAGCCGCTGCCCGTAGCCTCGTCCCGGTTCTCACTGATAAAGGGTCGCTGGCCAGCTTGGATGAACATAGCGTAGTGGCCCGAGACCGTGGCCTGCTGAAAGAGCTCTGTTACGGCACCTGCCGCCGCCTTCCACGCCTAGAAGCACTGGCTAGCCAGCTCCTCAAACAGCCATTTAAAAAGCGCGATGCCGATATCCACGCTCTGCTGCTGGTAGGTATTTATCAGCTGCTTTATATGCGCATTCCTGCCCACGCAGCGGTAGGAGAAACCGCCGGGGCAGCACGCCTGCTTGGCAAAGAGTGGGCCACCCGAGTATTGAACGGCTGTCTGCGACGCCTGCAGCGTGAAGCCGACGCGCTGCAAGAAGTCGTTGATCGTGACGAAAACGTTGCCCTGGAGCATCCGCCCTGGCTGCTGGACGCCCTGCGCCACGCTTGGCCCGAACAGTGGCGTGCCATTGCCCAGGCCAATAACGAGCCAGGACCGATGACCCTACGCGTCAACCAGCACTATAACGACCGTGAAGCGTATCTCCAGCAGCTGACCGAGCAAGGCTTAGACGGGCATCTCTGTTGTCACGCTCCAGACGGCATTACGCTAACAACGCCCTGCGACGTTGCCATACTGCCCGGTTTTGAGCAGGGCCACGTCAGCGTGCAGGATGAAGCGGCGCAGCTCTCTGCAGCGCTGCTTGGCCCGGCGCTCGCCCCACGCCCCGGTGCTCACGTATTGGATGCTTGCTGCGCGCCTGGCGGCAAAACCGCCCATCTGTTAGAGCAGTTTGATATTGCACTCACCGCCATTGATAACGACAACCAGCGGCTGGCGCGGGTGGACGATACGCTCAGCCGCTTAGGGCTGAGCGCCGAGCTAAAGCACGCCGACGCCACTACCCGCGACTGGTGGAGCGGCACGCCGTTCGATGCCATTTTGCTGGATGCCCCCTGCTCCGGCACCGGCGTGATTCGTCGCCATCCGGACATCAAAGCGCTACGCCGTAAAGAGGACATTCGCCAGCTCGCCAAGCTCCAGCAACGGCTGCTGGATAATCTATGGCCACTGCTACGCCCCGGCGGTACGCTGCTCTACGCTACCTGTTCGGTGCTGCCCGAAGAGAACGCCGCACAAATCGATGCGTTTTTAGACCGCACCCCGGACGCCCATGCCACCACGCCCCATGACGTGGCCTGGGGTAAGCAAAGCGGCACGGGGCGCCAGCTGTTTCCTACCGTGAACAGTCACGATGGCTTTTTTTATGCCAGACTAGAGAAGCGCACGGCCTAAGCACTAGGCCGCCTTTTCATGACACGCAAGGAGATAGCATGAGTCATCACACCTATAAGCACATTGAGCTAACCGGTTCATCCGAAAAAGGGATTGAGGACGCCGTGCAGAATGCCCTGACCAAAGCCGCCGAAAGCGTTCGCAATATGCGCTGGCTCGAAGTCACCGACACGCGTGGGCACATCGAGGATGGCCGCGTGGCACACTGGCAGGTCACGATCAAAGTCGGCTTCACGCTGGAATAATCCCTACCTGCTTTTCGACGGCGGCTGGTTTACACTGGCCGCCGTCTTTGTTGCAGCGCACACCGCGTGCTGATAAAACGTTGGCGCTCATAACGGAACCGATGCTTAGCGATGAAAATCATCATTCTCGGCGCCGGCCAAGTCGGCGGCACCCTGGCGGAGCACCTTGCCCGCGAGGAGAACGACATCACCGTCGTCGATACCGACGGCGCAAAACTGCGCGAGCTGCACACCAAGCTGGATATCCGCACGGTGACCGGTGCAGGCTCCTACCCCATCGTGCTGCGCCAGGCGGGCTGCGAAGACGCCGATATGCTGATCGCGGTGACCAACACCGACGAGATCAATATGATCGCCTGTCAGGTGGCCCACACGCTGTTTCGCACCCCCACCAAAATTGCCCGGGTGCGCTCCACCGCTTACCTCACTCGTAAGGGCCTCTTTGCCCACGAAGCCATTCCCATCGACGTGCTGATCAGCCCCGAGCAGGTGGTGACGGATCACGTGCGCCGCTTGATCGAGCACCCCGGCGCCCTGCAGGTGCTGGAGTTTGCCGGCGGGTTGGTACAGCTAGTGGCGGTGAAAGCCTTCTACGGCGGTCCATTGGTGGGCCAGGATTTGGCCTTTCTGGGCAAGCACATGCCCAACGTGGAAACCCGCGTCGCGGCGATCTACCGCCGCAACCGGCCGATCATCCCCCGGGGCGACACGGTGATTGAAGCCGACGACGAGGTTTTTTTCCTGGCGGCCCGGCGAGATATCCGTGCGGTGATGAGCGAGCTGCGCAAGGTGGAGCGGGACTTCCGCCGCGTGGTGATTGCCGGGGGCGGCAATATCGGCGAACGCTTGGCGGAGCACTTAGAGCACAGCCATCAGGTGAAGATCATCGAGCACAGCCTGGAGCGCTGCACCACGCTTTCCGAGCGGCTGGATCGCACCGTGGTGCTCCACGGCAGCGCCACCAGCAAGCGGCTGCTGGAAGAGGAGAACATCGAAGACTGCGATATCTTCTGCGCGCTGACCAACGACGACGAAGTGAATATCATGTCGTCGCTGCTCGCCAAGCGGCTGGGGGCTAAGAAGGTGCTTACCCTCATCAACAACGCCGCCTACGTGGATTTGGTGCAGGGCGGCGATATCGACATTGCTATTTCCCCTCAGCAGGCCACCATCGGCAGCCTGCTGACCCACGTGCGCCGGGGCGATATCGTCAATGTGCACTCGCTGCGCCGGGGTGCGGCGGAGGCCATCGAAGCGATTGCCCATGGCGATAAGCAGTCGTCCAAGGTGGTGGGCCGTACCATCCGCGAGATCGACCTACCCGACGGCACCACCATCGGCGCCATCGTGCGGGGCAAAGAGGTCATTATCGCCCATGGCGACGTGCGGGTGGAAAGCGGCGACCATATCATTCTGTTTGTGATCGATAAGCGGCGTATTCGCGACGTTGAGCGCCTGTTCCAGGTCGGATTAACGTTTTTCTAAGGAGCCGGCCAGCGTATGAGACAACCACCACTATGAGTTTGCGGGTCATTCTACGTATTTTGGGCCTGCTGCTGATGCTTTTCAGCCTAACGATGCTGCCCCCCATGCTCATGTCGCTCTGGTTTCGAGACAGCGTCTGGCACGCGTTCATGAGCGGCATTGGGATTACCGTCATGACGGGGCTGTTTCTCTACCTGCCCAACCGCCGTGCTCACAAAGAGCTACGTATCCGTGACGGCTTTATTATCGCCGCGATGTTCTGGACGGTACTGGCCCTATTTGGTTCGCTGCCGCTCATGCTGTTTGGCGAAGGCTCACTGAGCATTACCGATGCGGTCTTTGAGTCTTTTTCCGGCCTGACGACCACCGGTGCCACAGTGATTACCGGCATCGATTTTTTACCAGAATCGGTGCGCTATTATCGCCAGCAGCTGCAGTGGCTAGGTGGTATGGGGATCGTGGTACTGGCCGTGGCTATTTTGCCTACCCTGGGCGTGGGGGGGATGGCCCTTTACCGCACCGAAATTCCAGGGCCATTGAAAGACTCCAAGCTAACCCCACGAATTACCGAAACCGCTAAAGCGCTCTGGTATATCTACGCAACGCTCACGTTTGCCTGCATGGTCGCCTATATGCTGGCGGGGATGAGCTGGTTTGATGCGCTAGGGCACAGTTTTTCCACCGTCGCCATCGGCGGCTTTTCAACCCACGATGCCAGTATTGGCTACTTTAATAGCGCCGCCATCGAACTTATTTGCATTAGCTTTATGCTGATCTCTGCCTTCAGCTTTAGCCTGCACTTTATTGCCTGGCGGGAAAAACGCTTACTGCACTACTTCCAGGACCCGGAAGCGCGCTTTCTTATGCTGTTTTTAGCCGGGCTCACCACGATTACCGTGATTACCCTGTGGCTCACCGACACCTACGATGACATCGTTGGGCTGCGCCATGCGCTGTTTGAGGTTGTCTCGGTCGCCACCACCGCAGGCTTCGCCGTGGCGGACTTTTCCGGGTGGCCGGGCGCACTACCGTTTCTGCTGTTTGTGGCCGCTTTTGTCGGCGGATGCTCCGGCTCTACCGCTGGGGGGATGAAGGTCATCCGTATTATCCTGATCTTGAAACAGGGCATGCGCGAAGTCATGCGGCTCATTCACCCCAATGCCGTGATTGCCGTTAAAGTCGGCAAAGTGAGCGTTCCCGATAGCATCGCCCAGGCCGTGTGGGGATTTTTCTCTGCCTATGTGATGCTGTTCTTTTTGATGCTGGTGGGCGTGATGGCGACGGGGGTCGATCAGGTAACGGCGTGGTCCTCCGTTGGCTCGGCGCTGAACAATCTTGGCCCCGCCTTAGGAGAAGCCAGCAGCCACTATGGCGATCTGCCCAGCCTCGCCAAATGGATTTTAGTGCTTGCCATGCTGCTGGGCCGCTTGGAAATTTTTACGGTACTGGTGCTGTTTACCCCGGCTTTTTGGCGCCGCTAAACGCGCATCACTCGTTACTTTTTTTTGTTGAGACTTTTTAATGAATCAAGATGATGCAACACCGCAGGCCCAGGAAAGCAGCTCCCTCCCAGCTACCAGCGGCCCGCTGAAAACCATTCAGGTGGGCGGCACGTACTACACCCTGCTAGGCACCGCCCACGTCTCTGCCGAGAGCGCCAACGACGTTCGCCAACTGATCGACAGCGGTCACTTCGATGCCGTCGCCATTGAGCTGTGTGACGCCCGTCACCACAGCATGGACAACCCAGACGCCATGGGCGAGCAGGACTTGTTTCAGGTGTTCAAGCAAGGCAAAGCGGGCATGGTGGCGGCGAGCCTGGCGCTCGGTGCCTTTCAGCAACGGATCGCCGAGCAGTCCGGTATTCAGCCGGGGGCTGAGATGCGTGCAGCCATTGAAGAGTGCCGTACGCGCAACCTGCCGCTACTGCTGGTAGACCGAGATGTCGGCATCACTTTGAAACGCATTTATCGCAACGTGCCTTGGTGGCAGCGCTTCTCGCTGTTTTCAGGGCTGATTGGCAGCGTGCTTTCTCGCCAGGATGTCTCCAAAGAGGACATCGAAAAGCTCAAAGAGGGTGACATGCTAGAGGCCACCTTCAGCGAGTTTGCCGCTGAATCCGAAGCGCTCTACACGCCCTTAATTCGCGAGCGTGACCGCTATATGGCGCTGCGTTTGGCGGAGGAAGCGCCGCCTGGGCGCTACCAGAACGTGCTGGTGGTATTGGGCGCTGGACACTTGAAAGGCACGGGCGAGCACTTGGAAACACCGCTGCCGGACAACCCCACGGTGGAGCGTGAGTCTCTCGAAGCCACACCGCCCCCTTCCAAACTGTGGAAAGCCGCCCCCTGGCTGATTACGGCGCTCGTCATTACCGGTTTTGTGGTGGGCTTTTCACGCAATACCGACCTTGGCTGGCAGCTGGTCATCGAGTGGTTCTTGATTAACGGCATTCTGTCTGGCGGCGCGACGATTGCGGCGCTTGCTCACCCGGTCACGGTGATTGCTACCTTCTTCGCTGCACCACTTACATCGCTTAACCCCACCATTGGCGCGGGCTTTGTAGCGGCGGGGGTCGAGCTGTATATGCGCAAGCCCAAGGTGCGCGACTTCTCCACTCTGCGCCATGATGTGACGCAGCTGAAAGGCTGGTGGAAAAACCGTGTCTCTCGCACCCTGTTGGTATTCATTCTCGCTACCCTGGGGTCGGCAGTGGGCACCTGGGTCGCTGGGTTTAGAATCGCCGGCGCCCTGTTCGGCAGCGGTGCGGCGTGAATTCGATCAAACGCGCTCCCTGGCAGGCCGATGCCCTGCTCCTGCTAGTCACTGTATTAGCTGCAAGCGGTTGGATCTTTTCCAAAGAAGCACTAGCAGGCATGCCGCCTTTGCTGTTTATCGGCACACGCTTTTTATTAGCCGGGCTGATCCTGCTAGGGTTTGCCTGGCCTACCCTAACGCGTATGTCGGCACGCCGGGTGCGCCGTGGCCTGCTGGTGGGCGTTTTGTTCAGCGCGGCGATCGCCTTTTGGGTACTGGGGCTTAACTACTCCGACCATCTGGGCGAGAGTGCCTTTATCAACAGCCTGGGGATTCTCCTGGTGCCTGTAGTGGCACGACTGCTGTTTGGCGACCGCCCACCTCGCTCTACTTGGGTCGCGCTACCCGTGGCGCTGCTCGGGTTTGCCCTACTATCGCTCAATGCAGGCTTTAACGTCGAGGCCAGCCAGCTGCTGATGGTGTGCGCCGCGCTCTGTTTTGCGCTTTTGATCAACGTCAATGCCCGCGTAGTGCGCAATGTGCCTGCGCTGCCGCTAACCACGCTGCAACTGATCTCGGTAGGCGTGGTGCTAACGGGGCTTTCCCTGGTGGTGGAGCATCAGCCGCTGGCGCTCAGCCCGTCGATTCTCGGCTGGTTCATGACCAGCGTGCTGCTGGCCAGCTCGCTGCGCTTCTTTCTGCAAATCAAAGCGCAGAGTATGACCACGCCTAGCCATGCGGCGGTGATTCTGATGCTAGAAGCCGTCTGGACCGCGCTGTTTGCCGCCTGGTGGTTTGGCGAAACCATGACCGCATTGCAACTGCTGGGCTGTAGCCTGATCTTTATGGCACTACTGATCAATCGCTGGTACTGGGTCCGCAAAGTGCTGCTGCGCTGGCTGCCCGGTGGCAATCCTTCCCGCTAACCATGCTCTTCTGCCCGCTGCCGCTCCAATAGCCGCTGCATGGCTGCCGTAGGCTCTTCGATCTTGCGATAATAGCGGCTCTCTGCGTAGCTATCGTTGAACACATCAAAGTAGTCATCCAGCACGCTTGCCGCTGTTTCATCACCGCTCTGGCGCAGCAGCTCAATCGCTACCTCGGCGGTGCACAGATGCGCTTTCGAGGCGGGCTTGCGCAGCCGGTAGCGGGTCTCCCGCTCGGTGCGCAGCGGCAGTACCGGCAGTGCATCCAGGTAAGGGCTTTTGCGGAACATGCGCCGCGCCTGTCGCCAGGTGCCATCCAAAATGATGAATACCGGTATGCGCGCCTGCTGCTTGGCGGCATGCACCGCGTCAATATCCACCACGCGGTCGGCGTAATCTGGCTGGTCATCAGGAAAAATCACGAACGGCGCATAGCGCGGATCTTGCAGCAGCGCGGCCAGCGCCTCGTCCGGCGCCGTGCGATACCAGGTAAATACGCGGGTGTTGGTGAGTACATCGCCAATCAAACGCCCGGTATTGGTCGGTTTGTAGTGTTCAATGGAGTGGGTCAACAGCCATACCTGAGCGTCGCTCTCCGCCTTCACCTGATACGGGCAGAGGCAGTTCAGCTCGGGCAAGTTGCAGCCTTCGCAGCGTTTGACGAAGCTGCCCCGCGCTTTGAATTCACGCCGAGGCGGGCGCGGATGCCCGGTGGCCGGGTCGCGGTCGGTCATTGCATCATGCTCAGGGGGCAGCGAGGTCGCGTCAGGCATCTGCGCTCCAGTGGGTCGTCAAAGGACGCAGAGTTTGACATCCTCCCCTCCCTCAGCTTGCGCTGCCGTCTAGCGACGGAAAGGAAGGGGATTCCCAGGTTGTTACCTTCCTGGTTTCTGCTTCCAAGACGATTGCCCGAGGGAATGGCTTGGTTATCGCCGTAAAAGTCCCACAGTGGGGATTTTTACGGTGGCGAACCAACTCATATCCCCCAGGTCTCACATCGTCTCCACAGACGTAACTTTCCGAGTGCCCCTCGGTAGGTCGTGTCGACGTGAGTAGTATAGCACTGTGCAAATCATCAGCAAGGGCATCCTGCGGATGCCGCGCTATCCATCCGCTCACTAAAAGTAAGCGGTTTTTCGCGCTGATTGATAAAATGCATATGCCGTTGGCACTCACGCCATGCTTCTTGCAAACGTAGTAGTGCAATATCCTGAGTCATAATGGAAGTCCTGCCCGCTCAGCAATGCTAAAAATGGCCGGATAATTCTGGCGGCTGGGATAATCAATCAGCATATCGATTTTTTGCTCGCCGAGTAGCTGCTGAAGCTTTACTTGGCAGCGCATTTCAGCCCGTACTATGTCATTGACATCGTGGATATCCGTTGTGATCAGAAGATCAATATCGCCACCTTTGGCTTGATCATCCGTGCGGGAGCCAAACAGCTTTACGTTCGCTTGCGGCCCAAAACACGACTTCACGGCGCTGACGATGGCCTGACGCTGAACATCATTTAAGCGCACCGTTGACCTCCTTAGCCTACGCACTAGCCATTTATTACTTTCAAAAGGCTAGCATATTTTAGCCTTTCTTTTCCCCACTCATGGTAAACCAACATTCTTCAAAAAGTTGACACCCTCGGCGCAGCCCCGCTAGAGTCCTGTCAACTTTCAAAAGAATATAGGTTTACCCGTGACCGCTACCTCGACCACTACTTCAACTGCTTCTTACGCGGCAGATGCCGCGCCGCGCCACGACTGGACGCTTGACGAGATCAACGCGCTTTTTGCGCTGCCCTTTAACGACCTGCTGTTTCAAGCCCAGCAGGTGCATCGGGCGCATTTCGATGCCAACGCAGTGCAGGTGTCTACTCTACTGTCGATTAAAACCGGGGCCTGCCCGGAAGACTGCAAGTACTGCCCGCAGTCGGGCCATTACAACACCCAGTTGGAAAAAGAGAAGCTACTAGAAATCGAGAAGGTAGTGGCCCAGGCCCAAGCGGCCAAAGAGGCCGGTGCCAGCCGCTTCTGCATGGGGGCCGCGTGGCGCAGCCCGCGGGATAAAGATTTAGTGGTGGTGGAAGAGATGGTGCGCCAGGTGAAAGCGCTGGGGCTTGAGACCTGTATGACGCTGGGTATGGTCGACGGCGAGCAGGCCACACGGCTGGCCGCCGCGGGGCTGGACTACTACAACCACAACCTCGACACCTCCCCCGATTACTACGGCGAAATCATCACCACCCGCACCTACAGCGACCGCTTAGAGACCCTGGCCACCGTGCGTGACGCCGGTATGAAAGTGTGCTCTGGCGGTATTTTGGGCATGGGTGAAGGCGCACAGGATCGCAGCGCGCTGCTGCAGCAGTTGGCTAAGCTCTCTCCGCATCCTGAATCGGTGCCTATCAACATGCTGGTCAAAGTGCCGGGGACGCCACTGGAGAACGTCGATGATTTAGACCCACTGGAGTTCATCCGCGCCATTGCCGTGGCGCGCATCATGATGCCCCAGAGCCACGTGCGCCTCTCCGCAGGCCGGGAGCAGATGAGCGAATCCACCCAGGCGCTTGCCTTTCTGGCCGGTGCCAACTCGATTTTCTACGGCGACAAGCTGCTGACCACCGGCAACCCCCAGGCAGAGCGCGACCGTGCGCTGTTTGCCAAGCTGGGCCTGCACCCCGAGCGCCGCGATACCTGCGAAGACGACACGCAGCATACCGAGCGGCTGGCCCAACAGGCGCAGCGCAACGCCCAGGCAGAGCGCGCTGCGGCGCTGGCGGTGGATGCCAGTGTCTGAGGTGTGGCACCAGCGCTTAGCGGCAGCCCGCGATGAGCGCGAGCGCCAGCAGCGCTGGCGCAACCGCCGCGTCTCTGCCCATGGGGCACTCGACTTTGCAGGCAACGACTATCTAGGCCTTGCTCAAGACCCACGCGTACAGGCGGCCCAGGCCGAAGGCGCGAAACGCTTTGGCGCTGGGGCCGGCGCATCGCATTTGGTCAGCGGGCATCTGGGCATTCACGATGCCTTGGAAGAGGCGTTGGCGGAGTGGACCGGACGGGAGCGGGCGCTGCTATTTTCCACGGGCTATATGGCGAACCTAGGCGTGCTGCAGGCGCTAGCGGATCCCTACACCGCGATATTTCAGGATCGGCTTAATCACGCCTCGCTGCTTGATGGTGGCGCGCTGAGCGGCGCCCGCTCCCGGCGTTACCACCACCGCGATGGCCACGACTTACAGCGTTTGCTTGCGCGCAGCACGGCCACTCACAAGCTAGTGGTGAGCGACGGCGTATTCAGTATGGATGGCGATATCGCTGACGTCGGAGAACTTGCCCACATCAGCCAGCAACACGGCGCCTGGCTGATGATCGACGATGCCCACGGGCTTGGCGTGCTCGGCGAAAACGGCGCAGGCTGCGTGGCAGGCTTCAATAGCCAGCAGGTGCCAATCCTGGTCGGCACCCTGGGCAAAGCGCTGGGCACCGCGGGCGCTTTCGTGGCGGGGGATGCGGCACTGATCGAGCACTTGATTCAGTTTTCCCGCAGCTATGTGTACACCACCGCCCAACCGCCCGGCATTGCCGCCGCTACTCTGGAAGCGCTCACCATCGTCCAGCGGGAACCAGAGCACCGCCAACGGCTCACTCGCCATATTGACTACTTCCGCCAGCAGGCGGCCGCCTTAGGGCTGCCACTCGGCCACTCCCACACGCCCATCCAGCCGCTGCTGCTGGGAAGCGAGCAGCGCACCCTGGCCTGGGCGGCCACGTTCGATGAGCACGCTATCCAGGTAGGGGCGATTCGGCCACCCACGGTGCCCAACGGCGAGTCGCGGCTGCGCATCACGTTAAGCGCCCGCCATACCCAGAGCGATATCGACAGGCTCTTGGAGGTCGCCGCCGCCTGCCTGAACGAGGAGCAGCGATGAAGCTCATCCTGCTCTCGGGCTGGGGCGTCGACCGCCGTATATGGCAGACGCTTTCGGAGCATTGGCCCAATACGGTCGACCCCAGCGCAGTGGAGTGGCCCGGCTACGGCGATGCTCCGGCGCTACCCACCCCCACACACATTGAAGCGCTCGCCGAGCGTATGGCATCTAAGCTACCCAGCGATGCCGTCTGGGTGGGCTGGTCGCTGGGTGGGCTGCTGGCCACGGCGCTGCTCAATCATCTGCCGCCGCCCAAGGCCCTGTTGCTACTGGGCGCAGGCAGCCGTTTTTGTAGTGACGCGGAGAGTGATGGCGGTGTGAGGAGCGACGAGCTTGCCAGCTTTCAGTGCACCTTCCGCCGCGATCCCGTTGCCACGTGGCGGCACTTTCTGCGCTGGCAGGCCCAGGGCGAACCCAATGCCCGCGAGGCCCACCGCCAGCTACGAGCACAGTTAGGTGAGACTCCCCACGCCGATACCGACACGCTCGCGCAAGGGCTCATGTGGCTAGAGACGCTGGATAACCGGGCACTGCTTGCCAACCCTCCCTGCCCTATCCGCCGATTGGCAGGCGCCCACGACCCGCTACTACCAAGCAGCACGCGCCAGCAAGCGCTTCGACTGGAAGCCGCAGGACACTGCCCCATGCTCTCCCAGCCCGCCCAGCTGGCGGCACGGCTGGCCGAGCAGGCCACGCGGGCGCTACAGGAGCCGCGATGAACACACCGGTCACCTCGCTGCCACTGCTCCGCTGGCAGGAGCGTGTTGCTCGGGCCTTTTCCCGAGCGGCACCACGCTACGATGCTCTCGCCAGCGCCCAGCGCGACATTGGCGAAACGCTCTGGCAAACGCTGCCGCAGAGCGCCCAGCAGGTGCTCGACCTTGGCTGCGGCACCGGCTACTGGACCCAGCGGCTGGCGAGCCACTACCCAAACGCCACCACCACCGGGCTCGACCTGGCGCCGGGTATGCTCGCCCACGCCCAGGCACAGTATGGCGATGCCATACGCTGGCAACAGGGAGATGCCGCCGCGCTGCCGCTGGACGACGCAAGCGTGGATCTCGTGTTCTCTAACCTGGCGATTCAGTGGTGCCCGGATATCGGCGCGGTGATGCAGGAGTTGGCGCGGGTGCTCGCCCCTAGCGGGCAGGCGCGCATCACCACCCTGCTGCCCGGCACGCTTCATGAGGTGGCCACCGCCTGGCAGCGGCCCGAGGCCCTGCTGCAAACGCCGGACGCCAGCACCGTACAGCGGGCGATTGCGCGAAGCGGCTTGCGGCTTACCCACTACGTGCGCGAGCAGCGGCGCTTTTTCTACCCCGACCTGAATGCCGTCATGGCCTCCATCAAGGGCGTGGGCGCCCAAGTAGCCAGACCCAACGCTCGGCTGACCCGCCAAGCGCTTGCCACCGCCCAGGTTCGCTATGAATCGCTGCGCACGCCGCAGGGGCTGCCGGTGAGCTACCACTGCCTGACGCTACAACTGGAAAGCGCGAGATGAACAACACCTATTTTGTCACCGGTACCGACACCGACGCGGGCAAAACCCTGGCCACCAGCGCGCTGCTGGGCGCCGCCCGCCAGCGCCAGCTCACCACGCTGGGGTTGAAGCCTATTGCCTCTGGTAGCGAGGCCACGCCCAATGGCCTGCGCAACCGCGATGCCCTGGCGCTACAGGCGCAAAGCTTCCCGCCGGTGGATTACCCGACGATCAACCCCTGGGCCTTTGCTCCCGCCATTGCGCCGCATCTCGCCGCCCTGGAAGCAGGCGCGGTGCTTAACGTGGCAAGCGTTACTCAGGCGCTCAACGACACGTTAACCGACACGCCACGGGACCTGACGCTAATCGAAGGCGCAGGCGGCTGGCGAGTGCCGCTGAACGAGGAGGAGGATTTTTCCGACCTGCCCCGCGCGCTCGGGCTGCCGGTGATTCTGGTGGTTGGGCTGAAGCTGGGCTGCCTTAACCATGCCCGGCTCACCGCCGAGGCCATCGCCGCCGATGGCTTAACGCTGGCGGGCTGGGTAGGCAGCGTAGTGGACTCAGCCTTTGCCGACGACAGCCCGCGCTTTGCAGCCAATGTGGCGCTGCTGAAACGCGCTCTGCCCGCCCCTTGCTTGGGCATCATTCCTCATTTAGCTACGGCAGATGCGCCCACCGCGCAGTACTACCTCTCCCTTGATGCGCTGCTCCCCCTCGCCACCCAGGAGGCGACGCCATGAACTCCCCCGTTTGGCACCCCTATGCCCATCTCAAAACCCAAACGCCTGCGCCCAAAGTGGTCGGCGGCAGCGGCAGCTACTTTACGCTGGAAAGCGGCGAGCGCCTGCTGGATGCCACCTGCTCCTGGTGGTGCATGATTCACGGCTACGGCCATCCGCGCCTCGTCGCCGCCATCCGCGAGCAGGCGGGGGAGCTTTGCCATGTGATGCTGGGCGGCCTGACCCACGATCCCGCCGACCAGCTCGCACAAGAGCTGGTGCGCATTACCCCGCCGGGGCTGAATCATGTGTTCTTCTCCGATAGCGGCTCGGTGGGCATGGAAGTCGCCATGAAGATGGCGCTGCAGTACCAGGTGCTGAGCGGCCACCCCGGCAAGCGCAAGATGCTCTCGCTGATGAAGGCGTACCATGGCGACACCACCGGCTGCATGGCGGTATGCGACCCCGAAGAGGGCATGCACGGCCTGTTCGCCAGCCTGCTGCCCCAGCACCACTTCGCCCCGGCCCCCACGGCCCCGTTCGACGCGACGCCGGAGCAGGTAGAGCGGGACCTCGCCGCGCTGCGGGAAGTGCTAGCGCGCCACCACCATGAAATTGCCGCGCTACTGATGGAGCCGCTGCTGCAAGCGGCGGGCGGGCTGAACATGACTTCACCCCACTACCTGCGCGGTGCGCGAGCTCTGTGCGATGAGTTTGGCGTGCTGCTGATTTTTGATGAAGTCGCCACCGGCTTTGGCCGCACCGGCAAGCTGTTTGCCGCCGACCACGCAGCCGTCACGCCGGATATCATGGTGCTCTCCAAAGGGCTAACCGGCGGCTACTTGGGCCATGCGGCCACGCTGGCCACCGACCGGGTGCACGAGGCGTTCATTGGCGACAGTCAGCACCACGCCTTCATGCACGGCCCCACCTTTATGGGCAACCCCCTGGCCTGCCGCGTGGCGCTGGAGAGCCTACGGGTGTTCGAAGAGGAGCACTACCTGGAGAAAATTGCCGCGCTCAGCCAAACGTTACAGCGCGAGCTATTAGAAGACGTAGCACTGCGCGCACATCCCGCCGTCGCGGACGTGCGCGTATTAGGCGCAACGGCGGTGATCGAAGCCCACAGCAGCGAAGCGCTGAAAGGCGTTGCCGCATTTGCCCGAGCGCGGGGCGTGTGGCTGCGCCCCATTGGCCGCTGGCTTTACACCATGCCCGCTTATATCGCGACGGACGCCGAGCTGACCCAGATTACTGGGGTGATGAAAGCGTGGTTTTTGGAATCACGCCATTAATGTGCCAACCCACGGTTCGCTCAACCTTCGCCCTGCGCTAAGTCAGGGTAAAATTAAATTTCCCTGCTTACGCCACTGGTGTACAAGCGCTGGCACGCCTTCTCCCGCCGTGGTATTGATCGCCAGCACGCCGGGTGGGCTTAGCTCATCGGCGTCGGGGTCTACCAGCGCACAAGGGGTGTCGTAATCGATATAGGTGAGCAGCGATGCGGCGGGCATCACCGCCAGCGAGGTACCCACCACAAGCAGAAAGTCCGCCTGGCTCACCAGCTCGCAGGCCTCTTCGAACAGCGGCACCGCTTCGCCAAACCACACCACGTCTGGGCGCAGCTGGCTGCCCTTATCGCACACATCGCCCAGGGCAATTCCGCCCTTTGACAGCGGGTAGCGCAGCCGCGCATCCACCGATGAGCGCGCCTTTAAAATCTCGCCGTGCAGGTGCAGCACGTGGCGCGAGCCTGCCCGCTCGTGCAGGTCATCAATGTTCTGGGTAATCACGCTGACCTTGAAGCCATCCTGCTCCAGCGCCGCCAGCGCTTTATGGGCGGCGTTGGGCTTCGCGCGGCGGATCTGATCACGGCGCTGGTTATAGAACGCCAGCACCCGCTCTGGGTCTTGCCGCCACCCTTGCGGCGTGGCGACCTCCTCCACCGGGTGATCCTCCCAGAAGCCATCGCTGGCGCGGAAGGTTTGAATGCCGCTCTCCGCGCTGATTCCCGAGCCGGTAAATACCACCAAGTGCGGGGCTGAAGTCATGCTATCCTCGGCTTACGTCGTCCGGTAAACGCCTAATGTACCAGTTGCCCCACGGTGCCCGCGAATCGCTGCTTGTTGCGATACGGGTACACGTCGATCACCCGCCCCTCCAGAATTGCCCGCTGTAGCGCCAGCCAGTAGTCCGGGTCGAACAGCTCCGGGTGCTGCTCTGTGAACAGTGTGCGCAGTTCCGGGTTAGCAAACATAAACGGGCCAAACTCTTCAGGGAAGATATCGTTGGGGCCAATAGATAAACTGGCCCCGCCATCCATGTAACTGTCGTCCCCCTGGGATTTGGGAATATGGCGGAAGCGACACTCGGTGAGATAGCTCACCTCGTCGTAGTCGTAGAAAATCACCCGCCCATGGCGAGTGACGCCAAAATTCTTCAGCAGCATATCGCCAGGGAAAATATTCGCCGCCGCCATCTGCTTGATGGCGTTGCCGTAATCTTTTAGCACCATCACTCGCTCATCGGCGCTGCACTGCTCCAGGTAAATATTCAGCGGCGTCATCATTCGCTCGGTATAGCAGTGCTTAATGATCACTTTATCCTCTTTCAGCGACACCGTGGAGGGTGCAACCTCCAGCAAATGGGCCAAACACTCCGGCTCGAAGTGGTCCTGGCGGACGATAAAGTTGGAGAACTCCTGGGTGTCGGCCATGCGCCCTACCCGGTCGTGGCGTTTTACCAGCCGGTACTTCTCCCGCACGATGGCGTGGGTGACCTCTTTGGCGGGGTCGAATTTATCCTTGATGATCTTGAACACGGTGCGAAAGCTCGGCAGCACGAATACCGCCATCACCATGCCCCGCACCCCCGGCGCGATCATGAAGCGCTCTTCGCGCTTGGCCACCTGCTGGTTCAGCGCGCGGAAAAATTCGGTTTTGCCGTGTTTGAAAAAGCCAATGGCGGCGTACAGCTCGCCCTCGGGCTTGTGGGGCATAAGCTGTTTTAGGTAACCGACGAACTCCCCCGGCACCGGCACCTCTACCTGGAAATAGGCGCGGGTGAACGAGAAGATGATCGACACTTCATCGGTTTCGGTGAGGACCGTATCCAAATGCAGGCAGGGGTCGCCGCCCTGCTGCTCGCCATACCCTTCCCCATGTAGAACCGGCAGCACCAAGGGGACCTGCTCGCCGCCACCTAGAATGCGCCCCACCAGATACGCCCCTTTGTTGCGGTAAAACACGCTGTTGAGTAGCTCCACCTGGGCATCGTCTGCCTGCCAAATCGCAACAGGGAGCTGAGCTTCCAGCAATCCAGCGCCGAGCTGGCTGTCGCGCTCGACGTCGGCAAAGGGGGACTCGAACGGGGCTTCGCTCAGCGCCCAAGCGAGCGCCCCCGCCCAGTCGCCGTTGACGTAATGCCTGCGGCACAGCTCAATGCCCGAACGGTGCGCGGCATCCTCCCGGGAGCTGTACACAAACATCCAGTCATTGCGGATATGGCGATGCTGAAACACCGAACAGAACAGAGAATTAAAGAAGGTTTCCGCCAGCTCGTAATCCAACCGCTGGCTGATCAACTGCGCGTAGTGCCCTCGTGCTTCCCGCCACGTCTCACAGTGAGCCAGCACGTCCTGGGCAAAGGTGCGCTGCAACCGGTCGAGCGTCTCCTCGACTTTTTCACCGTACAGGTTGATCCGCGCGGCGGAGGCCTGCTGCGCTTCACGCCAGGCGGCATCGCGAAAACGGCGGCTGGCATCTGAGGTGATCTGCTTGAAACGCGCACGGTACTCATCGAAACCGTGCAGCACAGTGGCCGCTAGGCGATACGCGGGGGAGTGTTTCATCACGCTGGCTCACGTCGAAAGAGGGCTTTCCAGATTCCATGAACGGCAAACTACGTACGAGACGACCTTAGTACTGTAACTGTCAACCCTGTAAGTGTCAGCCCTGTGAATAAGGCGCAATGGAGGCTATCTCCAGGAGAAACGGCCCGGCGGCGCGGTCGGCAATCAAGAAACCGAGCTGGTGAATAGAGTGCGGGTCGAGAGGCGGCGCGCTGGAAAGCAGCGTGCCCCGGCGCACCGCCTCGAACTGTGCCCAGGTGAATTGATGCGTTTCCCACTGATGAGCCGTAGGCGTGAAGGCGACGCGGTAGGCGCTTGCTTCGTCCAGCGCGCTGCTTTTGAGCCGTAGCTGATAGGTGCGACCATCGCCACGCACGCGAAGCGTAACTCCTTGGCTGTGTGCTAGGGTCGGCTCAAAGCCGTTGGGTTCACGGCGCATCGAGGCAAAACCGCCGCCGTTTTCTAGGGAGACCTCGCCACAAAAGCAGCCAGCGCCCGCTTCCACGCGAAAGCCGCTTTGAGACACGCCGCCCATCACGCCATCGTCCACGGCGTACCAGCGCCGCTGCTCTGCCTCGGCCATGTTCGATTCGGTAAAGTTCAACATCCTTCAAGCTCCTCCTTGCCTGCCAATAACAACGCCTCTGAGCGAAAGCCCAGAGGCGCACTGCCGTGGTTCAGACTAGGCGATCTGCCGTGGTGATTACAATTTCGCGGAAGCGACCTTCGGTGCGACAGGATCGATATCCTCAGGTGCTGCGGTGACCAGAGCGAATTCCTCTTCTGCGGTTTTCGCGACTAAATGATTTTTGCTGTAGAGGAAGTAGTAAGCCGCTCCAGCAATAAACAGCACGATGGTGTAGTTGAAGGCGCGAGGGTCAAACGCATAGACACCGGTCAACGCGACGAGCGAGAGCACCAGCGCGATGCCTGAGGTCACCACGCCTCCCGGCGTTTTATAGGGACGCGGCAGGTCGGGCTGTTTCACGCGCAGCAGAATATGGCTAAGCGCCATTAGCGCATAAGAGATAGTCGCACCGACGACCGCCATGCCTAACATCAGATCGCCTTCCCCGCTCAGCGATGCAAGAAAGCCCAAAATACCGGGCACAATCAGCGCTAAGTAAGGCACTTTACGCTCGCTGGTGAGCGACAGCGGTTTGGGTAGATAACCCGCCCGAGAGAGCGCGAATACCAGGCGGCTATAGCCATAAATAATCGAGAAGAACGACGCGATCAAACCCGCTAAGCCCAGCACGTTGACCAGGGTCGCCAGCGTGGGATTACCCGCCGCATTCAGCGCATCTACCAGCGGCACGCCGCTTTGGCCAATCATCTCAGCGCCCGCCGCACCGGCCAGCAGCACGACTACGAGCAGGGCGGTGAAGAGCAAAAACAGCATCGCACCAATGATGCCTTTGGGCATATCCCGGGCGGGATCTTTCGCCTCTTCGGCCGCCAGCGGCACACCCTCTACCGCCAGGAACAGCCACATGCCAAAAGGCAGCGCCGCCCAAATACCGTACCAGCCGAATGGCATGAAGGTGCTCGCCCCCGCCGCATCGGTGGGTGCAATATCAAACAGGTTGGCCGAATCGAAATCGCCAATCAGCGCCACGGCGGTGGCCAAAATGGCAAAGACCGCCAAACCGCTAATCACCATCATCACTTTTAGCGCTTCCCCCACACCCGCTAGGTGAATGCCGATAAACACCGCATAAAACAGCAGATACACCAGCGGCCCGTTAACGCCTAATAACGCTTCTACCGCCGAGCCAATAAAAATCACGATGGCCGCCGGGGCCAGCGCGTACTCGATCAACACCGCAAGCCCGGTCAAATAGCCGCCCGCAGGCCCCATGGCTTGGCGGGCAAAGCTGTAGCCGCCCCCTGCCGCGGGAATGGCGGCGGACATTTCTGCCAGCGCCAGCACTAGCGCAAGGTACATTAGCGCCATCAAACAAGCGGCAATCGCAAAGCCTCCCCAGCCCGCTTCGGCAATGCCAAAGTTCCAGCCTGCAAAGTCACCGGAAATTACGTAGGAGACCCCAAGGCCCGCGAGCAGCATCCAGCCTGCCGTACCTTTACGCAGCTGGCGCTTAGCCAGATACGCCTGATCAACCGTTGGTTGTGTCATCGTTTTGCCCTTTTCAGTGTGGAACGCAATGGGTGTCAGCGGCGTGCTGTGATCCTGGTTCCGTCTTGTTATTGGGAGAGCCGTCAGCGGTGTTATTGAAAATGTCGTCAGCGTTGTTATTAAAAGTGTCGTCCGCGTTTTTGCGGCTGTTACCGTCAATCAGCCACAAGGAAATTCCGAGTTGAACCGCTGCTGCCCTCCAAGACGCTGTCTTCGCTGCGGTCTTTTAGCTTCACGCCGGAGAGCTTGCGCTCCCGCGCCTCGGTTAACAGCAGCAACAAGCGCCGGGCCGCCTCTTCATACGCAAGCCCGGCTGGCCGCACGTTGGAGATACAGTTACGCCGGTCATCTTTTAAACCCACTTCGGGGGCCCAGGTCATGTACAGCCCCAAACTATCTGGGGAGCTAAGGCCAGGGCGCTCGCCAACCATGACCAGCACTGCATCTGCGTTGAGCAGCGCGCCTACTTCGTCTCCAATTGCCACGCGCCCTTGTTCCACCAGTGTCAGCGGTGCGAGCTGCCATTCGTTCTTGTCGCGCCCGAGTGCGTCATACAGCGCGGTCAGAAACGGGACGCTGTTCTGCTGCACCGCCAGTGCCGAGAGGCCATCGACGATCACCACCGCCAGATCGAACCGTTGACCGCTCTCTGCCGCCTGCTGCAGCGCCTCTCGGGATGCCTCGTTAAGGCGTCTGCCGTAGTCGGGCCGCTGCAGGTACATCGCGCGGTCCTCTGCACGGCTGTGTACCGCAAGCGGTGCGGTGCTCAAGCCAAGCGCCTGGGTCAGCTCATCGGCGAGCACCTCACACTCCAGCGGGCAGTGAACCGCATCTTGGGCTTGGGCATGGGCGAGTTGAAACGCGAGCAGCTGTTTGGTGGGCAGGCTCACCCCCACGCGCCCCAAACCAATGCGCGCGTCGGTAAAGGCGCGCAGGCGCTCCCAGGGGTTCTCAATGACGATCGGCGCAGTGGTTTCCTGCGTGGGTTGCTTAGGCATCTTAGTCGCTCCCCTTCGGCAAGTGGCGCAGGCTGTTGGCAAAGGCGGCGGGCAGCTGGTCGTTAAGACGATGGGTGCTCACATCTTGGAAGATCTGCATCTTGGCCAGCCACTGCTCGAACTCTGGCGCGGCTTTTAGCCCCAGCACCCGGCGGGCATAGAGCGCATCGTGAAACGACGTGGTTTGATAATTGAGCATGATGTCGTCAGAGCCGGGGATGCCCATCACGAAGTTGCAGCCCGCCACACCCAACAGCGTCAGCAGGTTGTCCATATCGTTTTGATCGGCGTTGGCGTGGTTGGTGTAGCACACGTCGCACCCCATCGGCACACCTAAGAGCTTGCCGCAGAAGTGATCCTCAAGGCCGGCGCGGGTGATCTCTTTACCGTCGTAGAGGTACTCGGGACCGATAAACCCGACCACCGTGTTGACCAGCAGCGGATTGAACTTACGTGCCACGGCGTAGGCCCGGGCTTCGCAGGTTTGCTGATCCAGCCCGTGGTGGGCGTCGGCGGAGAGCGAGCTGCCTTGGCCGGTTTCAAAATACATCACGTTGCGACCCACAGTGCCTCGGTTCAACGTTTGTGCAGCGGCTTCGGCTTCCGCCAGGGTGCTCAAATCGAACCCAAAGCTGCGGTTGGTGGCTTCGGTGCCGCCAATGGACTGAAACACCAGATCCACCGATGCGCCCTGTTCAATGGCTTCTAGCGTATTGGTCACGTGAGTCAGTACGCAGGATTGCGTAGGGATCTCGTATTTCTGGATCACGTCGTCCATCAGCCGCATCAGCTTGATGCTCTGGGCGACGTTATCGGTAGCCGGGTTGATACCAATCACCGCATCGCCGCTGCCATACAGCAGACCATCGAGAATACTCGCTGCGATGCCGGTGACGTCATCGGTGGGGTGATTGGGCTGTAAGCGGGTCGAAAGCCGTCCCGGCAGCCCAATGGTATTGCGAAATGCCGTGGTCACGTGGCATTTCTTCGCCACCAGCATGAGGTCCTGGTTGCGCATCAGCTTACTCACCGCCGCGGCCATTTCCGGCGTAATGCCGGGCCGGGCAGCGGCCAGCGCTTCTCTGGTGGCGTGGTCCGAAAGCAGCCAGTTGCGAAAATCGCCTACGGTCAGGTGCTTCAGCGGCGCAAACGCCTCTGCATCGTGGTCGTCGATAATCAGACGGGTGATTTCGTCCTGCTCGTAGGGGATCAGCGCCTCGTTCAAAAAGGTGGTAAGCGGCAGCTCCGCCAGCACCATTTGGGCGACGACCCGCTCTTCTGCCGATTCTGCCATCACCCCGGCAAGGCGGTCGCCCGAGCGCGGCGGCGTGGCTTTGGCCATCAGTTCGGCGAGCCCGCTAAAGCGATAGCGGCGGCTCCCCACCGTGGTGTGATAGGTCTGCGCCATGGGCCTTCCCTTCTCTTACCTGTTCAATACTCAAGGCGCGGTATGCGCGTTGAGGAACAAAACTTGCTTGTTCTCACAATAGCGCTATCACTTAACGGGGAGTATCGAGTTTTGGCAAAACACACCAATGCTATAAAAACCAATAAGAAACAGCTGGTTAATAACGACAACAAGGCGTGGACGCGGCTGATTCACGCTGTTAGGAGCTGGTGATGACCTTGACGCCTACCCAAAGCGCACCAAAAAAGTGCATTCAAGAAGCGTTTGATGCTGACGAGCATGCGCAAAACCTCACCCGCTGGCAGCAGCAGTATGATCAGCTCACGCCTGGGCGGTTTTATGGGCGGCTGGATGAAATTGCGTTGCCTGCCATTCAGATGTTCAAAGAGCACACCGGCCAAGCGCTGCGTCAGGATTGCCGGGTGTGGGAGGACTCTTTATGGCTGGGCATTCCAACCCGACCAGCGGGCTCGCGTATCAATGGGCAGCCACTCGACGCGCAGCAAGTGATGTGCCGCCCCGGCGGGCGCGATTTTGAATTGGTGACCCCGGAAGCCTTCGATATTTACGGGCTGGTGATACGTCTGCCAGCACTACATGCCGCTGCCGAACGCCAGGGCATCACGCTGGATGAGCAGTGGATGATCGCGCCCCGCCGGCATGTGAACCCTGCCACGCTGCGCGCCTTACTGTTTCTATTGGAGCGGCTATTAGGCCAACAGCAGGGAGCCATTGCTGAAAAGCTACATCAGGATATTCTTTTAACCGGCCTGCTGGAGCTATTAGATGCCCAACAGCCCCGTGGCGAGCTGCCTCCCAGCTACGCGCATCGCAAAGCCGTGGTCGACCGGATCAAGCAGTACGTCGACGCGCATGTAGATGCCCCCATCACCGTGGATGCGCTGTGTGAACTGACCCATGTGAGCCGACGCACGTTGCAATATAGCTTTACGACGATTTTAGGCATTAGCCCATTGCAGTTTTTGAGGCTGACGCGCCTTAACCGAGTGCGGCGCGCCCTGCGCGCAGCTGAACCGCCACAAACAGTGACCGAGATTGCAACGTATTGGGGATTTTGGCATTTAGGACAATTCGCCCACGACTATAAGCAGCAGTTTGGTGAGTGCCCTTCGCAAACACTACAGGGGCCAGCCTAGCATCGCCGTTTATCTTATATATGAGAATGGATGCATTGACGACACTGTTTACCTTCTTAAAAAAGGGCTGCTGAGACAGCAGCCCCATAAGCCCGTTTGATGCTAGAACTCATAGAAAGCTTGGCCACGCGTTTTCGACAAGATTCCTCCACCGAAGAGTAACCAACACGACTATCCCGACTCTTTTGAGCTATCACTGCCTAACGTATCCGCTCCCCCCAACGCGACTGGCGGGGTTGCCAGCACCTTTGGTGCTTCTCTACGGTTCGTGCTATAGGTAGTGAGCGCTGCATTCAGCATGGCAGCCCCAACACTCGACGCCGTCCTGGCGCCCAGCTCACTCCCACCTTGCGAGGCCCTATGCTGAACACGACTTCCTGGAATCGTCTTCGCTACAGCGCCTACGCGCCTCTCTACGATGCGCTCGTAGCGCCCGCGTTGCGCAGACCAAGACGTGTCGCGCTCAGCCAAGTGGACTGGGAACCCGGTATGCGCGTTCTCTTGGTGGGAGCAGGGACGGGGCTGGACCTCCCCTTTTTGCCCCACGAGTTAGAAATACACCTGACCGATCTCACCCCTGCGATGGTCCGGCGCGCCAGCGCCAGGGCCGAGCACTATCAGCGTGATGTGGCTTGTCATGTCATGGACGCCACCCAACTCGTCTATCCTGATGAACACTTCGATGTCGTCATCATGCACCTGATTTTGGCGGTCATGCCTCGCCCTGAGCAGGGTTTGGCAGAGGCCTATCGCGTACTGAAACCCGGCGGACAACTGTGCGTCATGGATAAATTCCAACCCGACACCCAACCTGCCGGGTGGGGGCGCCGCACGTTGAACGTATTCACTTCGATCATTGCGACCGATATCACGCGTCAAGCCAGCCCCATGATCCAACATGCTGGCTTTCGTATTCAGCGAGACGAGCCGGTACTCATGAACGGTCTGTTTCGTGCCCTGCTCGCCGTCAAATAGCGCTGTTTTATTGCTCATCGCTTGCAAAAACCTATGCAATAAAATTAATGTGTATAGCTTACGTTGCACAACCCGTGGGGCACTGGGGTTTGCCTGCTCTCTATTCGAAAACGTCAATGATGAGGACGCGCCATGCCCAAAGCCGCCGTAAAGCGCTTTCGTCGCCTGCCAGAGGACGAACAGTCTCGCGTCATCGAAATGGCCTGGGAAGATCGCACGCCTTTTGAAGCGATCGAACGGCTATTTGGTTTAGGGGAACCCGATGTGATCGAGGTCATGCGCTACCAGATGACCCCAGGCTCATTCCGCCTATGGCGCAAGCGGGTCACGGGCCGCACTACCAAACATCAGTCGCTTCGCTCGCCCGATGTGATGAGAGGCTACTGCCCTACCCAGTACAAACGTTAACGCCACTGTCTTATTGTCCCACTCTCTCTTATCTTACTCACTAGCAGCCTGTCGGTCTTTCCGTTGCACCGTGAGATACTGACCACCGTCATCGCCGAGCTGAGAAGATCGCCATGAGCCGCTTCATCCCTGTGGATCGCCAGACCGATTACCTGCTGCCGCCTTCGGTAGACGAGTGGTTGC
>NZ_JAMXSJ010000016.1:0-79150 GCF_024124725.1 Halomonas sp. Ps84H-12
TTTCTCTCGACCGCCGTCAAGCAAGGGGTAGCGGCGCATACCGCACTGGAGCAACTGTTTGCGGGGGAGGTGCCAGCCTTCATGCAGCAAGAAGCCCCGACTCAGCCAACCGGTGCTGAATAGTTACTAATCGATTAGGCTATCCCTCGCGCCCGCTGCCCTTGGTAGCGGGCGCTTTTTTATACCGAACTACAAGCTGCTAGGATGTCACTCTGACCACTGAACCAAGCGAGCCGATATGTCTTCTGCCTTTGAACACACCCTTGCCGCTATTGATGCGCTTCATGCTCAAGACCCCCGGCCAACCACTCTCGCAGATGGCACTTCTCATCCACAAGAGCTTATCTATGCCCAGCGTATGAGCCGGTGGCTAGAGCGACTGCAGGAGACGCCGAGCGAACTGTTGCGCATTGCCGTGCGCGCCCAGCATCTGCAGCGCTGGCAGCTGCCGCGAAGCGATTACCCAGAAGGTCGTATTGGCTACTTAACTTGGCGGCGGGACCAAAGTGCCCAGGCAGGCGATACCACGGCAGCGATCATGGAAGAAGCGGGCTATTCCCAAGAGGAGGCCAAACGCGTCGCCAGCATGATTCGCAAGCAAGGCTTGGGCCGAGATAGCGATGTTCAAGCCCTAGAGGACTGCGCCTGCCTAGTGTTCTTGGAAAACTACTTCGCCGATTTCTCCCGCAAGGTGGAGCACGACCACATGGTGCGCATTGTGCAAAAGACCTGGGGCAAGATGTCGCCGCAAGCGCATGCGCTAGCCCTGACGCTGCCCATGAACGACGCCTGTGCAACGCTCGTCAAAGAGGCGTTAGACAGCCACTGAGATGCCCCATCAAGATGCACCGCCGCAGTAGCTGCGGTAAAGTAGCGCTATCCCCTATCCGCTTCCAGCAGTGACGGCTCAACCTCCTATGATTGCATCCTTGGATTCTCGCACGGCCCCTTTCAAACGAATTGGCAGCCACTACGTGCGTTTTATCGAAGACCTCCGCGCGCGCGGGTTCGAAGGTGAAATAGCACCGGATTACGCCAACCGCACTGTGCTGGCGACGGATAACTCGATTTACCAGCGCCTTCCCCAGGCGGCGGTGTTTCCGAAACACGCCGAAGACTTAGAGCGCCTTGCCAAGCTCGCCTCCGAGCTGCCCCACCGGGATATCGTCATGACCCCAAGGGGCGGCGGCACCGGCACCAACGGCCAGTCGCTGACCGATGGCATCGTGGTGGATGTCTCCCGCCATATGAACCAAATCATTGAGATTGACGTGGAAGCCCGCCGGGTGCGGGTACAGGCAGGCGTGGTCAAAGACCAGCTCAACGCCGCGCTGAAGCCCCACGGGCTGTTTTTCGCCCCCGAACTATCGACATCGAATCGCGCCACCATTGGCGGTATGATCTCTACCGATGCCAGCGGCCAGGGGAGCTGCCAGTACGGCAAAACTCGCCACCACGTGTTAGAGCTGGATACCGTCCTTCTCGGCGGCCAGCACTTGCATAGCCGCCCACTTAGCGCAGAAGAGGAGCAGCAGGCGCTGGCCCAGGAAGGCGTGTTGGGCAAGGTACACCGCACCGCCGCGACGATTATCGACCAACAGCGCGAACTGATTGAGGCAAAATTCCCACCGCTCAACCGCTGTTTGACCGGCTACGACTTGGCGCATCTGCGCGAAGAGGGCCAGCTCAACCTGAATAGCCTGCTGTGCGGTTCGGAAGGCTCCCTGGGCTTTTTGAGCGAAGCCGTGCTCAACGTCTTGCCGATCCCCAAGCACTCCACGCTGGTCAACGTGCGCTACCCGAGCTTTATGGATGCCTTGCGGGATGCCAAAGCGTTGATGGCCAGCAGCGCGAAGCCAACGTCCATTGAAACCGTGGACGACACCGTGCTGCAACTAGCGATGGAAGACTTCGTTTGGGACAGCGTGGCGGAATTTTTCCCGGCGGGCAGCACGCCCATTCAGGGCATCAACCTGATCGAGTTCAACGACGATGACCCGGAACAGCTCGCAGCGCGTGTAACAGCATTTACCCAGCACCTGAGCCAGGATGCCACTGTGGAGCGGCTAGGCTACACCCTGGCGGAAGGCCGCTCGCAGATCCAGAAAGTCTACGCCATGCGCAAACGCTCGGTGGGCCTGCTGGGTAACGTTCAGGGGGAGAAACGTCCGCTGCCGTTCGTGGAGGACACCGCCGTTCCGCCGGAACATTTGGCCGACTTCATTACCGAGTTCCGCGCCGCGCTGGATGCGCGCAAGCTCTCCTACGGCATGTTCGGCCATGTGGATGCGGGGGTGCTACACGTTCGCCCGGCGCTGGATATGAAAGACCCCGCCCAGGAAGCGTTGATTCGCGAGATTTCTGATGAAGTCGCTGCGCTCACCCAGAAGTACGGCGGGCTGCTGTGGGGCGAACACGGTAAAGGCGTGCGCTCCGAGTACGGGCCGAAGTTTTTCGGTGAGCTTTACCCCTGCCTGCAGCAGGTCAAGGCGGCCTTCGATCCGCACAACCAGCTCAACCCTGGCAAGATCGCGTCACCTTCTGAAATTACCACGCTGATTGCGAAGGAGAGTGACCCGGAACTGCTCACCGTCGATGGTGTTCCTATGCGAGGCCAGCTCGACCGCACCATTGACGAGCGGGCCTGGCAGGCCTATGACGCAGCGGTGTACTGCAACGGCAACGGCGCTTGCTACAACTACGATGTGGACGACCCCATGTGCCCCTCGTGGAAGGCCACCCGCGACCGCCGCCACTCCCCTAAAGGCCGCGCCAGCTTGATTCGTGAGTGGCTGCGCTTGCAGTCGCAAGCGGGCATCGACGTGGTGGAAGAGTCGCGCAAAAAGAAAGCCGAGCGCAGCTGGGGCTTTATTAAAAGCTTCCCCAAGCGGGTGATGAACACCGTTAGCCGCCAGCAGCACCACGACTACTCCCATGAAGTCTACGACGCCATGGCGGGCTGCTTGGCGTGTAAGTCCTGCGCGGGCCAGTGTCCGATCAAAGTCAACGTACCGCAGTTCCGCTCACAGTTTTTAGAGGTGTATCACGGCCGCTATCTGCGCCCGCTGCGGGATTACGTGATTGGCGGCACCGAATTTATGCTGCCTGCGTTAACCAAGATGGCTCCGCTGTATAACGCCGCACTTGGCCAGCGCTGGATAGAGCAACTGATGCAGAAGGGGCTCGGCATTAGCGACTCCCCCGCGCTCTCTCGCGCCAGCGTGAAAAAGCAGCTGCGCGCCTGGGGCATTGCGGAAGCCACGCCCACATCGCTTGCGCTACTCACCGAGCAGCAGCGGGCCAACAGTGTCGTGATTGTGCAAGATGCCTTCACCACCCACTTTGAAGCCAAGCTGGTGATGGATGTGGTAGAGCTGCTAGCGCGGCTGAACCTGCGCGTGTTTGTCATGCCGTTTTCCGCTAACGGCAAGCCGCTGCACGTACAGGGCTTTTTAGGTGCCTTTGAGCGCACGGCAGAGAAGCAAGCCAAACGCCTTCGCGCGCTTAGTGAGTTTGAGGTGCCCATGGTAGGCATCGACCCAGCCATGACGCTGACCTACCGCCAGGAGTACGTCAAAGCGCTGGGCGGCGATAAGGTGCCGAACGTACTGATGCTGCAGGAGTGGCTAGCGACCCGCGTCAACACCCTCGCCCCCGGCCAGCCAACGCTCAAAGACCCAGGCTTTAAGCTGCTTTCCCACTGCACCGAAAAAACCAACGCGCCGGGCAGTCCAAAAGCGTGGCAGCAGGTATTTGCAGCGTTTGGTTTGCAGCTAGAGCTGGCCACCACGGGCTGCTGCGGTATGTCCGGTACCTACGGCCATGAGACCCGTAACGTCGCTACCTCGAAAACGATCTACGCTCAGTCGTGGCAGCCACAGGTGGAAGCCGAAGAGAACAGCGGTAAGCTACTGGCCACCGGCTACTCCTGCCGCAGTCAGGTGAAACGCTACTCGGCGCAAACCCTGCCCCACCCGCTGCAAGCTCTGCTGACCAGTATCAAACAGGCCAGCCGCTAACGCGGCTGGCCTGCTGGGGCTTGCTGATATCCGTGTGGGCGTTTAGAAAAACAGCCGCTTGAGGGCCAAACCAGGGTCCTCTTCGCGCATAAACGCCTCCCCCACCAAAAAGCCATTGACCTCGTGGTCACGCATTAGCTCTACGTCATCACGCGTGTGAATGCCGGATTCGGTAATCACGGTCACGCCTTCAGGGATACGCGGCAGCAGGTCCAAGGTGGTATTCAGGCTGGTGTCAAAGGTGTGCAGGTTGCGGTTATTGATACCCACCAGCTTTAGGTTCAGCGCCAGAGCCCGCTCTAGCTCCTCTGCATCGTGAACTTCCACCAGCACATCCATCCCCAATGCGTTGGCCTGCTGGTTCAGGTCGCGCAACTGAGCGTCATTGAGCGCCGCCACAATTAATAGGATGCAGTCCGCACCGATGGCACGCGCTTCGGTGACCTGATAACCGTGGGTGATAAAGTCTTTGCGGATCACCGGCAGGTCGCAGGCATCGCGAGCGGCAATTAGGTAATCCTCGTGACCCTGGAAGAAGTCGGCATCAGTCAGCACGGAAAGGCACGCTGCGCCGCCCTGGGCGTAGCTTTTTGCAATATCCGCTGGGTGAAACTCTTCCCGCATCACGCCTTTAGAGGGCGAGGCTTTTTTCACCTCGGCGATCACTGCTGCGTCGCCTACCGCAATACGCTGATTCAATGCATCAATAAAGCCACGGGGCGCGCTCTGCCTCTCCGCCAGCGCGAGCAGATCAGCCTCAGATACCGCCTGCTGACGCTCAGCAACTTCCTGGCCTTTACGGGCCAAAATGCGCGTTAAAATAGTCGGCGTTGCCTGGTCACTCATTGGAAGTTTTACCCTTTAAAGACACTAGTGAAGTGCGAAAGCTCTCGGAGCTTCTCAAGCGGTAGTTTGGAGGCCTGGGCATCCTGGGCCACCATCACGCCCTCTTTCAAGCTATCGGCCACGCCCGCGCAGTAGAGCGCCGCCCCGGCGTTGAGTGCCACCATATCTGCCGCCGCTCCTTCACCGCTAAGTGCGGCTTTCACCAAACGCAGGCTATCTTCCGCGCTGGATGCTTTAAGGGTGGCGAGGCTTTGGCGCTCGATGCCCAGGGATTCCGGCGTAATGGTGTACTGGGTAATCTCGCCATCTTTTAGCTCTGCCACCAGAGTGGGCGCTGCCAGAGAGATTTCATCCAGTCCATCTTCAGAATGCACCACCATGACATGGCGGCTACCCAGCTTGCGCAATACCTCGGCCATCAGCGGCACCAGCTCCGCAGAATACACGCCCAACACTTGATTGGGCGCGCTGGCGGGGTTGGTGAGCGGGCCAAGAATATTGAACAGCGTACGCACGCCCATTTCCCGCCGTGGCCCAATGGCATAGCGCATGGCGGGGTGGTGGTTAGGTGCGAACATAAAGCCAACGCCGACCTGCTCAATACAGCGCGCCACTTGTTCAGGCTTGAGGTCGAGATAGATGCCGGCAATATCGAATAAATCAGCGCTGCCAGAAGAAGAGGAGACGCTGCGATTGCCATGTTTAGCCACATGGGCACCGCCAGCGGCGGCCACAAAACTAGACGCCGTGGACACATTAAACAGGTTCGCGCCATCGCCGCCGGTGCCGACGATATCCACCACGTTCTCGGTGTGTAGCTCGACGCGTTTCATTAAATCGCGCATCACCTGGGCGGCGGCGCTAATCTCTTCAGCGCTTTCGCCTTTCATGGCCAGCCCCACCAGCAGGCCGCCAATTTGCGCGTCGGAGGCTTCGCCGGTCATGATTTGGCGCATCAGTGCGTGCATCGCATTGAAAGAGAGGTCTTCGCGGCGCATCACCGCGTTAATTGCGTCTCGCATTTGCATGAGCAGGAAAGCCCCTAAAGCGTATGAATTTGGCGATCAGCCGCGTTGTAAAAAATTGGCCAATAACGCATGGCCCTGGCGCGTGAGTATCGACTCAGGGTGAAACTGTACCCCCTCCACATCAAGGGTACGATGACGAAAGCCCATGATCAGCCCGGGCGTTACGTCATCCTCGGCGGTCCAGGCGGTCACTTCTAGGCAGTCGGGCAGGCTCTCCTGCTCAACGACTAATGAGTGATAGCGCGTCACTTCCAACGGGTTTTCCAGCCCGCTGAACACTCCCTGCCCACGGTGTACCACGGCCGAGGTTTTACCGTGCATCACCTGGGGTGCCCGCACCACTTTGCCGCCGTACACCTGGCCGATGGCCTGATGCCCCAGGCAAACGCCCAAAATAGGCAGTTTGCCCGCAAAATGCTCGATGGCCGCTAGCGAAATGCCCGCCTCGTTGGGCGTACACGGGCCGGGCGAAATCACCAGATGGGTAGGCGCCAGGGCGTGCATTTGCTCCAGGGTAATCTCATCGTTGCGGTAGGTCACCACCTCGGCATTCAGTTCACTAAGGTACTGGACGATGTTAAACGTGAAGCTGTCGTAATTATCCAGCATCAACACCCGTTGCACTGCCTGCGCTTGCGCCATCGCCCCGCTTACTCCATCACATAAATAAAACCGCACAGGCGAGATGATACCCCAACCCAGACGCTCCTTGCAGGGGCAGCGCGCGCTTAGTGGGGCTGCGACACTGCTGCCCGCTCCAGTCGGCAGGCGGCGTACTTGAACTCGGGTATTTTGCCGTAGGGGTCCAGGGCCGGGTTGGTGAGCAGATTGGCGGCGGCCTCGGCGTAGGCAAACGGCACGAAGACCATCCCATCGGGGATTTTATCGTCCACTCTGGCGGTCAGCGTTATTGTGCCTCGCCGCGTGGTAATGGTGAGCTTCTCGCCCGGTACTACCCCCAGACGGTTGAGCTCGCCCGGTGAGAGGCTGGCGACCGCTTCTGGCTCTAGGGCGTCGAGCACCTGAGCACGCCGCGTCATGGAACCCGTATGCCAATGCTCTAACTGGCGACCGGTGGTCAGTACCGTCGGGTAATCATCATCCACCGGCTCGTCCGGCGGTAGCGGGCGCGTGGGGGCGAATTTCGCCAGCCCGCCAGCGCGCGGAAAGGCGTCGCTAAAGACCACGTCCTGGCCAGGGGCGTCCTCGGCTGGGCAGGGGTACGTGACGGAGTTCTCCCGCGCTAGCCGCTCCCAGCTAATGTGGTTGAACGAGTGCATTCCCTGCTGCATTTCGGCAAACACGTCTTGCGGGTGCTGATAGCGCCAGCCCAGCCCAAAGCGGTTAGCGATCTCTTGGATGATCCACCAGTCCGGCTTGGCGTCTCCTGGCAATGGTAATGCCGCCCTGCCCAGCTGTACTTGGCGGTTAGTGTTGGTCACGGTGCCGTCTTTTTCGGGCCACGCAGAAGCAGGCAGAATCACGTCGGCGAACTGGGCAGTTTCAGTGATAAACAGATCCTGCACCACCAAATGCTCAAGCTTACCCAGCGCGGCGCGGGCGTGGGTAAGATCCGGGTCGGACATCGCTGGGTTTTCACCCACAATGTACATACCACGCACCTCGCCTGCGTGAATCGCATTCATCACTTCCACCACCGTCAGCCCAGGCTCATCGCTCAGCGGCGTGTTCCATAGCTCTTCAAACGCGGCGCGTAGCTGGCTATCGCCTACTGGCTGGTAGTCCGGCAGCACCATGGGAATCAGCCCCGCATCCGAGGCACCCTGCACGTTATTCTGGCCGCGCAGCGGGTGCAAGCCCGTGCCGGGGCGACCGGTATGGCCGCAGGCCAGTGCCAACGAGATTAAACAGCGGGCATTGTCGGTGCCGTGGGTGTGCTGAGAAATACCCATGCCCCAGAAAATCATCGCTTTCTCGGCGTTGGCGTAGCGGCGCGCCACCTCACGAATAGTGTCGGGGGCTACGCCGCACAGCGCGCTCATGGCCTCCGGTGTGCTGTGCGCCACGCTCTGCTTGAGCGCTTCAAAGCCTTCGGTGTGGGCGTCGATGTAGGCTTGGTTATACAGGCCTTCCGCGATGATCACGTGGAGCAGCGCGTTGAACAGCGACACGTCCGCCCCCGGTGTAAAGCGCACACTCATGCTGGCGTAAGCGTCCAGCGACTGCCCGCGAGGGTCGAGAATGATGATCTCAGTACCCCGCTTGGCTGCCTGCTTGAAGAACGTCGCCGCCACGGGGTGATTCACTGCCGGGTTGCAGCCGGTGAGGATAACCACGTCTGCTTCCAGCGCCTGCATAAACGAAGCGGTCACCGCGCCAGAGCCTAAGCACTCCATCAGCGCCGCAACGGAGCTGGCATGGCAAAGCCGCGTGCAGTGATCCACGTTATTGCTGCCAAAACCGGTACGCACCAGCTTCTGGAACAGCCACGCCTCTTCGTTAGAGCACTTGGCACTGCCAAAGCCCGCCAATGCTTTGGGGCCTTGCGCCTGCTTAATCGCCATTAGGCCACCCGCCGCGATTTCCAGCGCTTCGTCCCAGCTGGCTTCGTGGAAGTGGCTAAATGGATTGGCAGGGTCAAAGGTAGAGTCGAGCACCTTAGGAATACCCGGTAAGCGTATCAGCGGCTTGGTCAGGCGTGTCGGGTGGCTCACGTAATCAAACCCAAACCGGCCTTTCACGCACAGGCGGTTCTGGTTAGCGGGGCCGTTGCGCCCTTCCACATAGGCCAGGGCATCGTCGTTAATATGGTACGTCAGCTGGCAGCCCACCCCGCAGTAGGGGCACACGGAATCCACCTGCCGCTGGCTTTGAGAATCGCCCTGACCTGCGGTATTGACCACGGTGGCGGGCATCAACGCGCCGGTAGGGCACGCCTGCACGCACTCGCCGCAACCAACGCAGGTGCTTTGGCCCATCGGGTCGGCAAAATCGAATACCACGGTGGCGGCGGCGCCCCGCTGCGCCATGCCGATGACATCGTTACTCTGCACCTCGCGGCAGGCGCGCACGCACAGGTTGCAGGTAATGCAGGCGTCCAAGTTAACGTGCATCGCCGGGTGGCTGGTATCTGGCTGGCTCACCTTTGGCGCAGCCGCTGCATGGTTGACGGCTGCTTTACGGCGTGGCGGTAGCCACGACTTAACGGCCGCTTCGTCGACCGCTAACTGGTCGGCTACTTCCCAGAAGTGGCTGGAGCGGTCAGGGCTTTGGGCGCGGCTGGGCTGGTCGGCCATCAGCAGTTCCAATACCGTTTCACGCGCTTGTGTGGCACGGGGCGAGTGGGCGCTGCGCACCACCATGCCGGGTTTGGCCTCGCGGATACAGCTTGCAGCCAGCACTCGCTCGCCTTCCACTTCCACCATACAGGCACGGCAGTTGCCATCGGCGCGGTAGCCGGGCGCATCTTTAAAACAGAGGTGGGGAATGGCCTCTCCAGCGCGCTTGGCTACCTGCCAAAGGGTTTCTCCTGGGTAGGCAGTGACTTCTTGATCATCCAATACAATAGTGAACGAAGCGGTCATGGTGCACTCCCTTCAGCGGCATCGCTGACAATAATCTGCTGTTGGGCGAGCGCAGGGCGGAAATCCTTGAGTAGCCCCAATACAGGATTTGGAGCCGCTTGCCCCAGGCCGCAAATCGAGGCGTCCTGCATCACTTGTGCCAGTCGAGTGAGCGCCTGCACATCCCATGTGGGTTGCTCTAGCAAGCTGAGCATTTTCTCGCTGCCTACCCGGCAAGGCGTACACTGCCCGCAGGATTCATCGGCAAAAAAAGCCAGCAGATTGGTGGCCACCGCCTGAAGATTGTCTTGCTCAGAGAGCACGATAATCGCCGCTGACCCAATAAAACTGCCGTGCGCCTGCAGCGTGTCGAAATCCAGCGGCACATCGGCTTTACTGGCGGGCAGAATGCCACCCGAGGCGCCGCCGGGCAGATAAGCGACCAGCGTATGCCCTTCCGCCATGCCGCCCGCATACTCCTCTATCAACTCGCGCAGCGTGATGCCTGCTGGCGCCAAGTACACGCCGGGCTTGTTCACTCGCCCGGAGACAGAAAAACTGCGCAGGCCTCGTCGACCATTGCGCCCATGCCCAGCAAACCACTCAGCCCCTTTGTGCCAAATGGCAGGAATCCAATAAACGGTTTCAACGTTATTGACCAGCGTGGGGCGGCCCAACAGCCCCTGCTGGGCTACGTAAGGCGGGCGGTGGCGCGGCTTACCCGGTTTGCCCTCCAAGGATTCAATCAGCGCCGACTCCTCACCGCAGATATAAGCGCCCGCACCCCGGCGCATGATGATGAATCCAGGCGCGACGATGCCCGACTGCTCAAGCTCTGCAATCGCTTCATGGAGCACACGGTGAAGGCCGGGGTATTCGTCGCGCAGATAGATATAGAGCGCCTCGGCCTCTATCGCCCAAGCGCTGACCAGCGCGCCCTCAAGAAACTGATGCGGCGCGCGCTCTAAATAGTAGCGGTCTTTAAACGTCCCCGGCTCGCCCTCATCAGCGTTAATCACGCAGTAGCGCGGCCCGGCGGCTTGGCGCACCGCCTGCCACTTTTTAAACGTAGGGAAGCCCGCGCCTCCCAAGCCTCGCAGGCCCGACGCTTCAAGTGCCTGCAGCACCTCATCAATGCTGATCTTACCGCTGCGCACATGGGCCAGTAACTGATAACCACCTGCCTGCTGATAGGCGTCAAGCCGCTGCCACAAAATCGCTTCAGGATGAAAGTGGCCGGTATCCACCACGGCTTCGACGCCTTCTGCGGTGGCATACAGCACATGGTGATGGCCCACTTCTGCCACCGGCGCGCTATCGCAGCGGCCCATGCAGGGCGCACGAATCACCCGTACACAGCCAGGATCGACGCGGGCTTCCAACGCTTTGTGTAGCGCACTGGCCCCCGCTAATTGGCAGGAAAGAGAATCACAGACGCGAATTGTGGTATCCGGCGGGGGCGCTTGGTGGTCGTGCACCACATCGAAATGGGCATAGAACGTCGCCGTCTCGTACACCGCTGCCATGGGCAGGTTCATATAGGCTGCCAGGGCGCGCAGTTCCACAAGCGATAAGTGGCCGTGGGCATCCTGAATGGCGTGTAGATGCTCTATCAACAGGTCGCGACGCTTTAGGCTTGGCGTCTGGCGCTCATCGCCTAACAGGTCACGCAGCGCCGCCAGTGCGACAGGCGCTACATCACGCCCTTTAGGGTACCCGCGGCGGCGAGAGGACATACCATTTTGAGAGGTCATGACACGCTATCCAGAAAGCTGTTCAAAAGAGTGATTTAAAAAAAGCTACGCTTGTCAAAAGAGGACTAGGCTTAGGGCTAGGCGAACATAGATAGTAGCTATTTTGTCCACCATGTCGTTATTAAGCGGCATTTTTTTAAAGCATAGAGGTTAACAGGCGTGGGTGAAACCACTTCGTTTGCAGGAGTTGGCACTACGCTTTGCTCTAAAGCAAAGCGCGGCAATGGCTCTAGCAACAAAGCAGGACACTCTTTATGATTTGCCGTCATTTTAATAGGTTAGGAGCGTGGTATGGACAAGCGGACACCCTGGATAATCACGCTCTTATTAGTGGCGACATTCATCACCCCCCAGGCATTCGCGGCCACTTCGATTAAAGTGATAGCGTCATTTTCGGTCATCGAAGATTTAGTCAAGCGTGTCGCAGGCGATGATATCAGCATCACGACGATTGTACCGGTGGGCGATGATGTTCACCGCTGGGAGCTGACGCCCCCTAACGTACTTGCAGTGGAAGAGGCCGATATTGTGTTTTACAACGGCCACGGGCTAGAGCCATGGATCCGTCATGTAGAAGCGATGGCCAACGACACGCTAACGCTAATGGCTCTGGCCGAAAGCGCCAACTATGCGCCGCTGACGATTCCAGTGGGTCAGCATAAAGGCAATCCGGACCCCCATATGTGGATGGACCCCAAAGGAGCTGCCGCTTATATCGAGGTAATCACTCACACCCTAAGCGTACGCTATCCCGACAAAGCAGCCGCTTTTCAGGCTCGAGCGGTGCAAGCCAGGGAGGCGCTTGCCCTACTCGACCAGCAGATAAAAGAGCGCCTGGAGGGGATTCCGCAAACCAATCGTATACTCACTACCAGTGAAGCGGCTTTTGGCTATTTTGCCCACGCTTACGGCTTTGAGTATGCCGCGATTTGGGGCCTAGGCAGCGAGACACTGGGCAGCGCCCAGGCTATGGAAATCATGAGCAAACGCTTAACCGACAAACGTCCGCCCGCGCTGTTTTATGAAAGCACGACGCCCTATATCCATATGGATGCCCTAGCGCGAGAGGCTGGCCTTACGCTAGCAGGCCCGCTCTATGTGGATACGCTGAGTGATAGCGATGGCCCCGCCTACAACTACCCGGCAATGCTGCGCCACAATGCCGAGCTGTTGCATGAAGCGCTGGGAGGTGCCAGGGCCGAGGAGTAGGCGCTAGCTAACCAGCTCGCGAAGCGATGCCACTATCAGATCCGGGTGGCTCTGCTCGATGGGGTCGCCGTGGTTATAGCCATATGGCAGTGCCACCGTCGTAAAGCCCGCCGCCTTACCCGCCGCGATATCATGGCGAGAGTCCCCCACCATCACGCTCGCCGAGGGGGCAATATCCAGCGTATGGGCAACATGCAGAAGCGGCAACGGGCTGGGTTTTTTCTCGGCTAGCGAGTCGCCGCCCACGGTAGACGTGAACAGCGCCAGCACACCAAAGTGGCTTAAAATAGGCGCAATGAACCGCTCGGGTTTATTGGTAATCAAGGCCAGCACAAAACCCGCCTCATGCAGCGCATGAAGCGCTTCAGACGCGTCCGGGTAGAGTTTGGTTAATGCATTGGGCGCGGCCCCGTAATGGCGCATAAACGCTTCGTAGGCGTTTTGTTGCAACGCTGCCTCCGGTGCGGCGTTGAGTGCCCAGGACAGCGCTCGCTCTACCAGTACCTGTGCGCCGTTGCCCACCCAATCGCGCACCTGATCTTCACTCGGCTGCGCCAGCCCAACTTCTTGCAGCGCCCGCTGCACGCCAACGGCCAAATCGGGCACTGAGTCGATTAACGTGCCGTCTAAATCAAAGGCGATTAACCGCTTTCCTTGCAAAATGGTATGCACGCGTGGCCTCACTTATGTGCTTAGGCTGCTAGTTGGCAACAGTGTCGATTAATTTGATCATCTTACCTACTTAGTTCTTCGTCATACACCGCATAAAGTTCTATGCTGTGGCTATATTTGACAAGGAGAGAGTAATGGCCATTCCCCGAATTGTGATTGTGGGCGGCGGCGCGGGCGGGCTAGCCCTAGCCACCCGTCTTGGACACACGCTAGGTAAAAAAAAGCGCGCTGAGATTGTCCTGCTTGACCGCAACGCCACCCACGTATGGAAGCCGCTGCTGCATGAGCTAGCCACCGGGGTGCTAAACTCCAGCATGGATGAAGTGGATTATCGCGGGCACTCCTCAGCCCACTACTACCGCTACCAGCGCGGCTCGCTCAACGGTCTTGATCGGGAACAGAAGGTCATTCACCTGGCACCTATTGAAGATGAAGATGGCGTGGAGGTACTGCCCGCCCGCCAGCTCACTTATGACTATTTAGTACTGTCACTTGGCAGTATCTCGAATGATTTTGGTACCAAGGGAGTCGCAGAGCACTGCCACTTTATTGACTCTCCCCAGCAGGCCAAAGCCTTCCAGCGGGATATGATTAATACCTTCCTGCGCTATACCGACCCCAATTTGCGCCAGCACACCCAACTCACCATTGGCATTGTCGGCGGCGGTGCAACGGGGGTGGAGCTTTCGGCGGAATTGTTAGACGCCTCGCGCCTGCTCAATGCCTACGGCGTCACGGCTGTTGATCACCAAACCATTAGCGTGCATTTGATTGAAGCGGCACCGCGCCTGCTCCCCGGCTTATCTGAGCGCATCAGCCAAACCGTTCAGCAAGAGCTGGAGAGCATGGGGGTCACCGTACATGTGGGCACGGCAATTCAAGAAGCTCAGGAGTATCAGCTGGTCACAGGCGACGGTGAGGTGATCGAAACCGATCTCAACGTATGGGCCGCTGGCATTAAAGCGCCGCCGTTTCTTACTGAGCTGGGCTTAAGCACCAACAAGCGCAACCAGATCAACGTCAAGCAGACACTGCAGAGCGTAGACGACCCGCATATTTTTGCAATGGGCGACTGCGCTTGCTGCCCCCAAGGCGATAATGCAACGGTGCCGCCTCGCGCTCAGGCCGCCCATCAGCAGGCCAAGCTATTGGCTAAAAACCTGGAGCATTGCCTGGAGAAGAAGCCGCTGCGCGAATTTCACTATCGCGATCACGGCTCGCTTGTATCCCTGGCCCGTTACGACGCGGTAGGCAACCTCATGCGCAGCTCCGCCTCTCGCGGGCTTTTTCTGGAGGGCTGGCTGGCGCGCCAAGCCTATGCATCGCTCTACCGCATGCATCAACTCTCTATTCACGGTGCGCCAAAAACCGGGCTTGCCTGGCTGGTGGATAAATTGAACCGCTACCTCAAACCACGCATGAAACTTCACTAAAGACATGCAAAGGCGGGAGATCTACCCTAATACCATTCAATTAAGCATAATTAGCAGTTATGGGAGAGAGCTTCAGCTCGCGACAGGGGCTCGGCTAAGGCGCCTAGCGGCGCCATTCGCCCGCTAAAGCGGCCTCCCACTCAGGCTTACTCAGCATAATGGGTAGGTAAACCCGATAACTATCAGCGAACCTTGGCCAGCTCCGCGCGCATCTGCTGAATCACGCTGTCGTAGCCGTGGGGGTCGCTTGCCTGGTGGGCGTTAAAGATCGCTGAACCCGCTACAAAGGTATCGGCACCGGCGGCGGCGATATCCGCGATATTGTCGACTTTGACGCCACCATCAATCTCCAAGCGAATGGGCAAGCCCGAAGCGTCGATACGCGCACGTGCCTCACGCAGCTTGTTCAGCGTGCCGGGGATAAACGACTGGCCGCCAAAGCCGGGGTTGACGCTCATCAGCAGCACCATATCAACCTTATCCATCACGTAATCAAGATACGAAAGCGGCGTGGCCGGGTTAAACACCAGCCCCGCTTTACAACCACCATCACGAATCAGCTGCAGCGCACGATCAATATGCTCGGATGCTTCGGGGTGAAAGGTAATGTAGCTGGCCCCGGCATCAATAAAATCGCTAATCATGCGATCCACCGGCTTCACCATCAGGTGCACATCAATGGGTGCCGTCACACCATGGTCGCGCAGCGCCTTACATACCATCGGCCCAATAGTCAGGTTCGGCACGTAATGGTTGTCCATGACGTCGAAATGAACCACATCGGCGCCGGCCGCCAGCACGTTATCAACCTCCTCGCCCAGCCGCGCAAAGTTAGCGGAGAGTATCGAAGGGGCAATCAAAAAATCCTGTGCAGCGCTCATGAAGGGGTCCTCAGGTAATAAAAATAAAGGGGCCATCTTACCAGAGCCACACACGAAGCCCTATTACACGTGACGGCCATGCAGCACGCTTGCCGTCAGTGCATATCCTTAAACAGATATTTCCAAATAGAATATAAAACACAATTGTAATTCCACAATCCTAGGTTTAACCTTAGCGACATCGCGACTAAATCGCCCCCAGAATTAAGGAGTCTGCAATGACGCTATCCTCTGCATTCCGTACTGGCCTTCGCCGTAGCCTACTGGCCGTTGCCGTTGGCACCGTCGTTTCTGGCATGACCTTCTCCAGCGCCGCCGTCGCCCAGGAGCGCGAGCTACTGAACTCCTCCTATGACATCGCCCGCGAGCTGTTCGCCGCGATTAACCCGGAGTTCCAGGCGTGGTGGGAAGAGGAGCATGGCGAAGAGATCGCTATCAGCCAGTCCCACGGTGGCTCCTCTGCCCAGGCGCGCGCCATTATGCAGGGCCTACGTGCGGACGTAGTGACGTTTAACCAAGTCACCGACGTTCAAGCACTAGCCGATGCAGGCTTGGTGGCTGAGGATTGGCAGGATGCGTTTGAGAACAACGCTTCGCCCTACTACTCCACCACCGCTTTCCTGGTGCGCAAAGGCAACCCGAAAGGCATCGAAAGCTGGGATGACCTCGTTAAAGAAGACGTACAAATGGTCTTCCCGAACCCGAAAACCTCCGGTAACGGCCGCTACACGTACCTGGCTGCCTGGGGCTTCGCCGAGAATGAATTCGACGGCGATGAAGAGAAGATCCAAGACTTCATGCGCACCTTCCTGCGCAACGTAGCGGTGTTCGACACCGGCGGTCGCGGTGCCACAACCAGCTTTATCGAGCGCGGCATTGGCGACGTACTGATCAGCTTTGAGTCTGAAGTGAACAACATCCGCAGCGAATACGGCAGCGATGACTACGAAGTAATCGTCCCGCCGGTGAGCATTCTGGCGGAATTCCCGGTCGCGGTGGTGGGTGAAAACGCCGAACGTAACGGCAACAGCGACTTAGCCCAAAGCTACCTAGAGTATCTCTACAGCGAAGATGCCCAGCGTCAGCTGGCAGGCTTTAACTACCGTGTCCATAACGACACTGTGGTAGAAGAGTTTGCCGACCAGTTCCCCGACACCGAGCTATTTGAAGTCGAAACCGTGTTCGGCAGCTGGGAAGAAGCGATGGAGAACCACTTCGAAGGCGGTGCTCTGCTTGATCAACTGCAACGTCGTTAACGGAACCCCATGAGCCAATTAGCATTTTGGCGATCCGGCAGCACGCGCGTGCTGCCGGGTTTTGGCCTATCTATGGGTATCAGCGTGCTATTTATTTCGCTGGTACTGCTACTCCCCATTACCGGACTATTTGGCCAGCTTTCTGAACTAAGCCTGGCCGAGTACTTTGCCATCATCACCGAAGGCCGCGTCGTCGCCAGCTATATGGTCACCATCGGCGCGGCAGCCGTAGCGGCGCTGGTGAATGCGGTGTTTGGCCTGCTACTGGCCTGGGTACTGGTGCGCTATGAGTTTCCTGGCAAGCGCCTGCTCGATGCCTTGATGGACCTCCCCTTCGCCCTGCCTACTGCCGTGGCTGGCATCACCCTGGCCACGCTCTATGCGGGTAATGGCTGGGTCGGCAACATCATCGAGCCCATGGGGCTTCAGGTCGCTTACACCTGGGTGGGGATTGCCCTGGCGATGGCCTTCACCAGTATTCCCTTTGTGGTGCGCACGGTGCAGCCGGTGCTGGAAGATTTGCCTGCCGAAGTGGACGAAGCCGCGATGTCCCTGGGTGCCACCGATGGCGTGGCGTTTCGCCGTGTGATTATGCCGCATCTATGGCCCGCGCTCGTCACCGGCACCGGGCTTGCCTTCGTACGCTCATTAGGTGAGTTCGGGGCGATTATTTTTATCGCAGGCAATATGCCCTATGAAACCGAAATTACCGCGCTGATGATCTTCGTCAAACTGCAGGAGTATGACTACGCCGGGGCGTCTGCCATTGCCTCGGTGGTGCTGTTTGTCTCGCTGGCGCTGCTGCTCGCCATCAATATCTGGCAGGGCCGCTTTGTGCGTCGTCTGCATGGAGGTAAAGGATAATGCGCCGGATTGGTGATGCGCCTTTAGTGCGGCGCTTATTAATTGGCGCAGCCCTACTGCTGTCTGCGCTATTTCTGCTGCTGCCGCTGGTGGCTATTTTTGCTCAGGCGTTCTCCCAGGGCGTCATGGTATTTTGGGAGAACGTGAGCAATGCGTTCACCCTGCACGCCATTGGCCTTACGTTGGTCATTGCGTTAATGACCATCCCCATTTGCTTGGTATTTGGCGTCGCGCTAGCGTGGCTGGTGACGCGCTTTAGCTTCCCAGGGCGGCGCATTCTGCAAACGCTGATTGATATTCCGTTTGCCGTTTCTCCTGTGGTCGCTGGCTTAATTTATCTACTGCTGTATGGCCGCAACGGCTGGATTGGCGGATGGTTAGATAGCCACGATATTCAGCTGATGTTTGCCTGGCCGGGCATTTTGATGGTCACCATCTTCGTCACCTGCCCCTTTGTGGCGCGTGAATTAATCCCGCTTATGCAGGCCCAAGGCTCACGGGAAGAAGAAGCCGCCGTAACGCTGGGCGCTTCTGGCTGGACAACGTTTTGGCGGGTCACGCTGCCCAACATTCGCTGGGCACTGCTCTACGGCATCATCCTCACCAACGCCCGCGCGGTAGGTGAATTTGGCGCGGTCTCGGTTGTCTCAGGGGCCATTCGTGGGCAAACCAATACGCTACCGCTGCACCTTGAGCAGCTCTATCAGGATTACAACGCCGTGGGTGCGTTTGCGAGCGCCGCCCTGCTGGCCCTGATTGCCCTGTTAACTCTTGCGGCCAAGGCAGGCCTTGAATGGCGCGCATCGCGCCGGGAGGCATACACATGAGTATTCGCTTACAGAATATTGCCAAGCACTTTGCCAACACCCAGGCGCTTGAGCCCATCAACCTGGACATTCACGAAGGTGAATTGGTGGGCTTGCTAGGTCCTTCCGGTTCGGGAAAAACCACCCTGCTGCGTATCATTGCTGGCCTAGAGAACGCCGACCGCTCTCCGCAGCCCGGCAAGATTCTATTTGGCGACCGTGACGTGACCAATGTGCATGTGCGCGACCGCCGCATCGGCTTTGTTTTTCAGCACTACGCCCTGTTTCGCCATATGAGCGTTTATGACAACGTGGCGTTTGGCCTTACGGTGATGCCGAAAAAGCGCCGCCCCTCCAACGGTGAAATTCGGGCGCGAGTCTTCAGGCTCCTTGAGATGGTGCAGCTACAGCACTTAGCCAACCGCTTGCCTGCCCAGCTCTCGGGTGGGCAACAGCAGCGCGTATCGCTGGCTCGCGCACTTGCTGTAGAGCCTGACGTCCTGCTGCTAGACGAGCCGTTTGGCGCCCTGGATGCCAAGGTTCGCCAAGACCTTCGCCGCTGGCTGCGCCGCCTGCACGACGAATTGAACTTTACCAGTGTGTTCGTCACCCACGACCAGGAAGAAGCGCTGGAGCTTTCTGACCGTGTGGTGGTGATGAGTAACGGCCGTATCGAGCAAATCGACACGCCGGATACGCTCTACCGCGCACCGAAGAACCGCTTTGTATTTGAGTTTTTGGGTGATGTGAACCACCTAGAGGGCCGCGTTCGCGATGGCGTGCTGACCTGCGGCGATGCGCACCTCAACGTGGACTTACCCGATGGCGATGAAGAGCTGCTGCTGCGCCCCCATGAGGTGCGCCTGGCGGAAGAACCCAGCGCTGAAAGCCACCTGCCGGTGACGATTACCGCTATCTCCCCGGTCGGTGCCGAAGTACGCGTAGAGCTAGAGGCCGACTGGCTGGCAAAACCGTGGCTAGCCACCGTTCGCCACGCCGATTTCGAGCGACTGCACATGCGCCGGGGGCAGCGCTTGTTTGCTCACCCGCGCCAGTGGCATCGCTTTAAAGAAGACGCTAAAACACCTGAGCAGCAGGCACGAGTGGCTTAGGGACTGCTAGCGCGGCAGGCTAGCACAACGCTATACTGCCGCGATTATTGCAATGCCTTGTTTCTTAACGCTTTGCTTTTTAATACCTTGTTGCGACAGGTATGTTTATCGTTTAACCACAATGATTGCGGAGAGTTTTATGCGTCGGCGTCACTTTTTACGCGCGTCTGGTGCGTTGTTAACCACCCTATTGCTGGCAGGCTGTGCAAGTCCTCAATACCTACAGCTAAACCCCACCCGTAGCGCTAACGTGCCGCAAACCGGCTCGGGTCAGCAAGTGACCGTGGTGGCCGTCGACGCCCGGCCGAGTGAAGTCATTGGTACGCGCACGGGCGGCAACATGTCGACGGCGCAGATTATAGTAAGCAGCCATGAATTGATTCCGCGCCTACAGGCCGAAGCGGAGCGTGCCGCACGCGATATGGGGTTTACCCCTACCCGCGAAGCCGCCCAAGGCCGCCCCAGCCTGACTCTGGAACTTGCCAGCTTGCACTATGGCCGTGGCGACAGCGGGCAGCCGCTAATTGATGAAGCGCGCATTGAAGGGGTTTTCCGGGCCATCGCGCAGAACCAGGGCACGACGTATACCGGGACATATACGTCACGTCGCACCCAAGGTTATGCGCTTAAACCGGGTGAAGATGCCAATACGCGGATGTTGAACGACTTGCTTAGCGATGGCCTAAACCGGGCATTCAGCGACCCAGAGCTGGGTCGGCTTCTCGCCCGTTAAGGGGGATAATTAAACCCGTGGCCCACGCCGCTCAAGCGCCCAGATGCTTTCACTTCGGCCACGGGCATCGGCGGGCAGGTGCGCTAACCGCTCTATGCGGAAATTGGGCGCCATCAGGCGCTCAATTTCCTCATCCGGCACGCTAAATGGCGGCCCGGCATCGCCATCGGCGTGGGTTAACCCCACCAGCAGCCCTTTCGCTCCCGGTGGCACCAACTGAGCCAAGTGGAAAGCGTAGCGTTCGCGGGTAGCCGGTGGCAGCGCAATCAGCGATGCACGATCGTAAAAAGCCTCCACTTCAGCCGCCTGCTGAATATGCAGGTGAAAGAAGTCACCGCACCAGAGCTCGATGTTACCCTGCCGGCACACCTCAAAGCCTGCCTGAGTATAACGAGAGATACCGCCACTACGCTGGGCCAAAAATTGCTCGATAGCCTCCGGGGCAAGCTCTATGCCCAACACCGGGTGCCCTTGGTCCGCGAGCCAGCGCATATCTAAGCTCTTCCCACATAGCGGCACCAACACCTTGGCTCCAGAGGGCACGCCTAGCGTTGGCCAATACTTCAACAGTGCCGGGTGGGTCTCCTCCAGGTGAAAGCCTATCCGTCCCTCTTGCCAACGCTGCCGCCAGGAATTCTCCATGGACATGCCCTCTTACTCTCCTAAAAACCTAACTGTTTAGAACCAGCGGTCACGCTTTTTACGACGGCGCGGCAAGTGCGGCACAATCAGCCCCACCAGCAGGCCAGCGCCCGCCACACCGCCACCGTACATAAAGTAGCGCATCAGCAAGTCTTCCTCTTGAGTGTCCAGACGTGCCTGCAGCGCTCGCACCTGTTGGCGTGACTGCTCTGCCTCGTTATCCAGCTCAAGGTTCCTCGCTTCCAGGTCTGCGATGCGCTGCTCGCGAACATCAAGCGTGGCGGTCATGGAAGAGACCCGCTGCTCCCAGGTATCGTTGATACCGTCAAGCTCTTGGGTCAGCTCTTCCACCTGGGCCTGCAGCTCGGGCAATTGCTGACGAGCACTAGGCGTTTGCTGAAGCTCATTGCTCAAAACCCACACCGTATCGCCGCTATTGCTGCGCACCCGGGTGTAATCACCGCTGGTTTCCAGCACTTCCACCTGCTCGCCTGCATTGAGCGTTCCCACAATGCGATAACCATCTGTCGGCCCACTGCGCACGTAGGTACTTAGCTCATCGCTGACCCAGGCCTGACTATCGGATTGAGCGAATGCCGCTTGGCTGCTCATGCTTAGCAGCACGCCAACTGCGGCGGCATAACAATTACTGCGAAATTTATCTACTTGCATGACGTCATGTCCTGATCATAAAAACGCGCATGGCCGACGAAGCCACCGCGCGTATCGCTCAAAGCGTTGCGCGTGTCTAAAGCGCTTACCCTTCCCCGCGGGGCGGTAACGGGAAGGGACGAGGAAACTCTGCGACGCGAGCATCACTTTTCACGGCCTTCAGGGGGCCTTCACGCTCTACCTCATCAATCCGCACAATGGCGTTAAGAGGCAGGTAACTACGCTTCACACCCTCAAAGGTTCGCTGCAGTTTTTCCGCTCCTGGATCCACCACCACTCGCGACGCATCGTCAAAGACAAACTCCTCGACTTCAATAAAGCCCCAGAGTTCGCTCTGAAAGATCTCTCTGACGTATAAATCCCAAATTTCACCCTGCTGGTGAACCACCACACGGTAGATCGGCTTGGCCGCCATCTTGGCCTAATCCTCTTGCCACTTGAAGGTAACGTTACCGCGCCTAGCCTACCATACTCCGGGGTTGCCCCTTTAGCAGACATCATCGAAAACGGCGCTTTCCTTATTTGACAGCCTCACAGGCCACTAATTAGCCGGTGGTAGCGCCTATTGTGTATGGTACCCACTGGGGCTTGATCTACTTTAAAGGTGAGGACGCGCATACCATCCGTGATCTTTTAAAACGCCAAGAGGATCTCGACTTCTATGTATAATCCCCGCTACGGCAAGGGTAAGGAGTCTATGTGACAAACCACCAAGAGGTCTCTTCACCTGAAGATGCCAAGCTCAACGAGCTAGCACGTCCGGCAACGGCGAGCGCTTTGGCGAAGCCTCTCTGCCATTTGAGCAGTTCACTTCGCGGCTCTATATCTACCACTACGCCCCTCTAGAAAGAGGCGAGCTGGCCACGGTGACCGATGAAGAACTAGAGCGCGTTAAGGGCTTTCTGCACCGTAGCTGGGGAGCCACACGCTTCCCCTACTGAGCTGCAGGCCGACTAATGGCCCCAGTAATACGGGGCCTCCCAAACACTACAGATACGACCAAGATGATACGACTCGATCAATTACTGGTCAGCCAAGGACTGGCCAGTTCTCGTACCCGTGCCCAACGGCTGATCAAAAACGGGCGCGTTTTTTTAAGCGACGGCACCTTGCTGAGCAAACCCTCTGAAAAATGGCCGACCAATGCCCCACTCCGCGTGGAGGAGGACCCAGAAGAGCGCTACGCCTCACGCGCAGGGCTAAAGCTAGAAGGCGTTCTACAGGCGTTAGCCATGCGCTTAGAGGATAAAGGCGTGCTGGATATTGGCCAGTCCACAGGCGGGTTTACTGACTGCGCGCTGCAATTTGGCGCACGCCATGTAGTAGGCGTGGAAGTCGGCCACGACCAGCTTGCCAGCCACTTACGCAGCGACCCACGAGTAACCTGCCTGGAAGGACTCAATGCCCGTCATATGAGCACCTCAGAGGCACTTTTGAGCACGCTTGCCGAACGGCCGATTGATCTTGCGGTGATGGATGTATCGTTTATTTCACAGACGCTGATTCTGCATGAGATTGCCGCCCTACTGCCGCCTAGCGGGCAGCTGCTTTCGCTGGTAAAACCACAGTTTGAGCTAGACCCCGGTGCGCTGGATAAACGCGGCGTCGTGCGAGAACCTCGTCGCTACGCAGAGGTGGAACAAAAAATACGCACCGCCTGCGAGCAGTGCGGCCTCGTCATCAGTCACTGGCAAGAGAGCCCGATTACCGGCAGCGACGGCAATCGGGAGTTTCTTCTTCTCGCCAGCAAGCCCTAGCGGTTAGCTCAACGAAGCAGGCGGGAGGGTCAGCTTGGACTGCACTTTCACCGACTCCCCTTGCTCAGGATGCAGCCAAACATCGAGCTGTTCAAAGGCGATCTTCACTCCCGCCTCCTTGAACAGCTCATCCACCCGGCAATTCACCTCATCGGCCGCAAACAGGCGGTCTAACAAGTCATTGACGAAAATACGCAGTTCGAAATTGAGGCTGTGAGGGCCGTAACTTAGGCAGAACACCTGCGGCTCCGGGTCATCCAATACGCGTGCGTTCTCATCGGCAGCCTGACGTAACAGTCTATGCACGAGTGGTAAATCCGAACCGTGGGAGACGCCGTAGGTGAGCACCACGCGGGTCACGTTATCGGAGAGCGACCAGTTGATCAGTTGGTCGGTCACGAACGTTTTGTTGGGAATGATGATCTCTTTGCGGTCGAAGTCGGTCACCGTGGTCGCCCGAATGCGAATCCGGCTGACCGTGCCGTGAAGGTTCCCTAGCGTAATGGTGTCGCCGATACGAATGGGGCGCTCGAACAGAATGATCAATCCCGAAATGAAGTTGGCAAAGATCTCTTGCAAGCCAAACCCCAAACCCACACTCAGCGCCGCCACCAGCCACTGCAGCTTGTCCCAAGAGACCCCCAAGGTCGCCAGCGACATAACGATCCCGGTGCCTACGATGGTGTAAGAGAGCAGTGAGCTAATCGCATAAGCGCTGCCCTGCTTGAGCGCCAAGCGAGAGAGCACCATGACTTCGAGTAGTCCTGGCAGGTTCCTCGCCATGATGAACGTGACAGCCACTACCAGCAGCGCCGTAAAAAAATCCGAAATGGAGAGAGCATCATCGACCAGATCGCCTTCGCCCGCGTCCCAAAGCGATACCTGGTCCAAGTAACCCAATACCGAGAGCAGATCCGACCACACCAAATAGAGCAGCGCACTGAAACCAATCAGCAGAATCAGCTTGGAGAGCCGCAGCGACTGAGCGTTGATCTTTTCCATATCCAGCGGCGGCTCTTCGACTACCTCGAGCCCGCCTTCAGCACCCTCTTGTACTTGCGCACGGCGGCGGGCTAACGCACGACGATAAGCTAACCGACGGGCGGCCACTGCCAAACTGCGCACCACCGTCGCCTCAACAACCACCCAAAGCCCCAATAAATAGAGCGTAATGGCAAAGCGTGCCACTAATCTGAGCGCCGTATACTCATATCCCCATGCCACTAACCCAAGCAGCACCAAGGGCACAGCCGCCATCGCCAGACCCAATATCAGCCTAAAAAGCCGCACACCAAAAATCGGCACATGGGCAAGAATAAGCTGCGCCAGCCACCAGGCCATCGCAAGCAGCCCGCTCATGAACAGCGCCATCGCCACCGGGCGCTGAGCCAGCGGTGTTTCCATCTGCTCGGACATGGCCGCAATGGCCACGACCGGTACCAGCGCCATGCCCAGCCCAATCAACAAGCGACGCAGCCGCGCGTTGTACGCCGGTGACCAGGTAAAGTGACGCTCGGCGACGCCGTCGGGCACCAGCAGTCGCCGCCCAAGGGCTACCACAAACCAGCTCAAACCAAGCTGCAGCAGCGCCGGTGCCAGTCCAAGGGCCAGACCACCTTCCGCCGTACGTAGGGCTACGCCCGTGCCAGCCAACGCCAGCGGGCCTGGTACCGCCAGCAGTGCATTGAGCAAAACGGCCTTGGGGGTATGCAGCTGGGTATCGCTCTTCAAACGGCCAATTTGTGAATGAATCAGCGCCAAACGCGCTTTGATATGCCCGCGCAAAGCGATTAAAACCACGCTCAACAGAAGCAGTGGCGCGCCCACCAACATGTCCCATGAGAGCCCTTTCCAACGGGTAGGCAACACCGCGCGCCACTCCCCTTCCCGCCACTCCTGCTGAAGATGCTGGGGCAGTTGGCGCAGCCAGTTCACATCTAGAGGACGACTGTTGGCCACCCAAAACAGCTGCTCATCGATGGTAGTGCGTAAATCTTGTGTCGTGCTGAGCAGCTGCTGCTGATTGAGCTGTAGCTCGATAGCCGAGCTCAATAGGTTGCCGTATGCTTGTTCGAGCTGCTCGACCAGCTCGCGTCGGGATTGATACAAGCGGGTCAGAGAATCCACCAGCCCTGGCGTGATATCGACGCCAGCCTCTTCCAGGCGCTGGGTTGCCAGTCGCTCGCCCTGCCGGAGTTGATCGCGCTGGCGAATGAGATCGAACTGCTTCAAACGCAGATCGGCGATTTCATCTTGCAAATCCCGGCGCGGCACCACAACGGGTAGCGATTGACGCTGTTCGCGAAGAATACGCGACAACAGTTGGCTGCCGCGAATCGCCTCCATCTGCTCGTTGAGGCTGCGCTGGAGCTGGCGAACATGTTCCAACTGGCGCTGCGCCTCGATGTTCTCGCGCACGATGCCATTGGCACGGTCCGTCGCCCGCAATAGCTCCAGGCTAAGCGTTTGGTTGATCTGCTGTGCATTCAGCACGACAGGGTGCCCCTCGGCGATCAACGGATCGTTCTTGGCGGCGTCGGCAATGGCCTGTTCAGACTGAAGACGGCGCTGGCGGTCGATCACGCCCTGGAGCAGGTTGAGCTGCTGTTCTTGCTGGTCGATTTGCAAGGCAATCAGGTCACGACGCTGCTGAGCCAGCTCGCGCAGGCGACTGTTAGCGCTCAACTCCCGCTGGTTCAGGGTGACCTCTTGCTCGGCCACCGCTCGCTCTAAGCGCCACTGAATGAGCTGGGCATCCTCACGGGCCGAAAGCTGGCGGTCGGCGAGCAGCGCGGCTCGGGTATCGTGCTCACGACGCAGTGTTTCAGCCCGCTGCAGCGCCTCGGAAATGGCCTGTTGCGCCCGCTCGGGCAGCGTTTGCGCCGCAAGGAGTTGGGAATTTACCTCGGCCATTTGGCTCTGGAGCTGCTGCAGTTCGATCACGGCATCCGCCAGTTCGGCTTCCAAAGCCTCTAAAGGCATATCGCTAAGGTTATCGACCGACAGCTGCAGACTCTCCTCTTGCGCAGCGTTGAGCTCACGCTCCAGGCGTAGCAACTGCTCAGGCGCCTGACTGACCCGCTGCTCGAGTGCCTGCTGACGCTCTTCAATCGCTTGGAGCCGCTCATATGCCTGCAATGCAGCGGTCAACGCCGCTTGGTCACGCTGCTGGTCAGCGGTAGGCTCAGTTTCAAGAGACTCAATGACTGCCAAGCGTTCGGAGAGCTCAGCTTGAGGAGGAACGCCCTCGATCAAGGTGCTTTGAGCGATGGCGGTTTCCGCCAACAGCACTACCACAAACAGGCAGCCGATGGCGGCTTTCAGGGCATTTCTAACCACGTGACGGATGCCTCATAGACATATCGGCCCGCGATGCCGGGCGAGATGGCCATTGTCATAGGTAAGACAGCTCGACGCAATATTGTCAGCACGTCGCCATACGGAGTTGACTTACACAAGCGGCATGTATAGAAACAGTGCTGACATCTCTCTACTCTTAATTTGCGAGCCACGTTGATGGTTACCCGAAAACTGCTGTTCACCGGTTTGGCGACATTTGTGAGCGCGACCGTGCTCAGTCAAAGCGCCATAGCCGATTCCCGAGAAGACATTGAAGCCCGCATTCAAGCGCTCAGTACCGAACTCTACCAGTTGCGCCAGCAGCTTCAGCAAATCGAAGCACCCGAAGATGCCGCCCTGGGTATCGAACCAGCGCCGCTGCCGGTCGAAGTAGCGCTCGAAGACCTGAGTGAACGGCGACAGTTGGAACAAGAGTCGTCACGTAACCCCTTCGCCATCACGACGCATCGCACCAACTATCTGTTCCCCATTAGCTACAACACGAATCAAAACGTCGAGAATTTCCGCAGCATCACAGACGACGTTCAACCGGATAGTGGTGAGGTCAAATTTCAATTCAGTGCCAAGTTCAATTTGGCCGAAAATGTCTTCGGTGACATAGGCGACGTTTACTTTGCGTATACCCAGCGTAGCTGGTGGCAGGCGTACAACACCGATGCCTCCTCGCCGTTTCGCGAAACCAACTATGAGCCCGAAGTGTTTATCGACTTCGACAATGCCTGGAGTGCCTTGGGATGGGTGAACACCCGCAATCGCGTGTCGTTCATCCATCAATCAAACGGACGCTCCGATCCGCTCTCGCGCAGTTGGAACCGAGTGTACTTGGAAAGCACCTTCCAAAGCGGCGATTGGGCGCTCACCCTGGCGCCTCACTGGCGCGTGCCCGAGTCGGATAGCGATGATGACAACCCCGATATCGAGCGCTTCGTCGGCTATGGCGACATTCGCCTCGCCAAGCGCCTGCAAAACAACCATGAATTTGCCGGTCAACTGCGTGGCAACCCTAGCGCCGGCAACTACGGCACGCAGATCGATTACAGCTGGCCAGCGTTCAACGGCGTGCGCACCCATGTGCAGTACTACTACGGTTACGGCGAGAGCATGATCGATTACAACCACCGCGTGCATCGCCTGAGCCTTGGTTTTAGCCTCAACCCACTATTCAGCGCCACTGGGCTGAACCGTTAAGCCAGTAAGGTTGTCTATATGGTGATGACTGCTATGCTGAAGTCGTTACTCAAAGTCGTAACTCATTCACTCGTCAAAGGAAGACATCATGGCAAAACGTAATACAGACACCTCTGCCCGTGCTGACCAGCTGAAAGAAGACCTGCGCCATCTCAGCGAAACAGTCGAAGAGCTGGTGAACGCAACCTCCAAAGACGCCAGCAGCGAAATGCGCGATCTGCGTGAGCGTGCCGAGCGACGTTTAAAAGATACTCGTACTCGCCTAGAAGCCCGCGGAGAACGTTTCTACGAAGACACCCGAGAAACGCTCTCCGAACAGGCAGCGTGTTGTGACCGTTATGTCCATGAAAACCCCTGGACCAGCATCGGTATTGGCGCCGCTGCTGGCCTTGTCGTTGGTATGCTGCTCGGGCGTCGCTAATGGCTTTGGGTCCCACCCAACGCGTCTTTTCTGCCGCCAAACGCCTGCTGAAATCACTGGTAGCCAACAGTGAGACCCGCCTGCGTTTGGCGGTTTTGGAACTAGAGGAAGAGCGCGCCCGCTTATTAGTCTTACTGCTGCTTGCTGGTGCCAGCCTGCTATTACTGCTTCTTGGCATTGCTACGCTAACGGCTCTTGTCATTGTGCTTTTTTGGGACACGTATCGTCTCACGGCCATCAGCGTGAGTGCTGGTGTACTGATTGCACTCAGCGTACTACTCGCCGTAATAGCACTTCGTCAAGCCAAGCGTCATACGCTGCTCAAAGAAACGTTAAAGCAGCTTGCAGCGGACCGGGCCTTGCTAGAGGTGAATGAGGATGACCCGTCACGATAGCGTCGTTAAACCACTCAGTCGCGCAGAGCGCAAGGCGGCGCTGCTCGCCGAACTGGAGCAGCAGCGTATCGACATACTGGTCGATAGCGACACGCTGCTACATGCCTCTTCCCCGCTGGAACGTCATTGGAAAAGCGTCAAACTGCCGCTTTACGCCATTGGCGGCATTGCTGCGTTACGCATTGCACGTCATCCAGGCGGTGCCATGGTGCTAGGTCGTAAGGCACTGGCAGGTTACATGCTCTTTCGAAAGCTGAAGCTCCTTGCCAAAGTGGCGACATAATCGTCCGTTGACCGCTACGCCTGCGACAAGGATTATCCGACAAGCCGCTGCGGCTCACTTACCACAGCGGCTTGTTTAATGCGTGTCGATGACACCTAACACGCTTGTCCACAGGCCACACCGCTTGCCCAGGCCCACTGAAAGTTATAACCGCCTAGTTGGCCCGTCACATCCAGCACTTCCCCAATAAAGCGCAGTTGAGGTAGATCCTTTACTTCAAAGGTTTTGGATGAAATGGCGTCGGTGCTGACACCCCCCATCGTCACCTCGGCCGTGCGCCACCCTTCGGTGCCTGCTGGTTTTAGCTGCCACTGATTTAGCCGCTGGGCCCAAGCTTCGAGCGCTTCGTTGCTGTATTGCGCCAGCGGGCTGGCCAAGTGAGAGTCGGGATACCACTCCAGCAGCGCTTGGGCAAAGCGTTTGGGGAAACGCTCGCCTAGCCAGGTCGACAGCAGCCGCTTAGGGGTTTCCTGGCGCGCATGGCGCAAAGCGTCAGCCGCGTCTTCGCCCGGCAAGAGGTCGATGGAGATTGCGCTACCCGGCTCCCATACGCTGGAAATTTGTAGCATAGAAGGGCCGGATAGCCCTCGATGGGTAAACAGCATCGGCTCGACAAAGCGCTTCTCTTTGCAGCTCACTGCCGTGGGCACGCTAACGCCAGAAAGCCCCGCCGCCCGCTCTTTCCAGCTATCGCTTAGGGTAAATGGCACTAGGCCGGGGCGCGTGGGCAGCACCTCTAAGCCAAACTGGCGGGCAATATCGTACCCAAAGCCGGTCGCCCCCATGGTAGGAATGGAAAGCCCTCCGGTCGCCACGACCACCACCCCTGCATCAATCGTGCCCAGAGACGTGGCCAACCGCATGCCCTCGCCCTGCCGCTCCAGCCGAGAAACGGATGTGCTCAGTTTAATCTCCGCCCCGGCCCACTCACACTCGGCCAAGAGTACCCGCACAATCTCTTTGGCGGAATCTGCGCAAAATAGCTGCCCTGGCGCTTTTTCCACATACTCAACGCCATGGGTTTCTACCAGCGATACAAAGTGTTCTGGGCGATAACGTTTTAATGCAGAAATGCAAAAATAAGGATTTTCAGAGTAAAAGTGTCCAGGCGCTGTATCAAGATTGGTAAAGTTACAGCGGCCTCCCCCAGACATAAGAATCTTTTTACCCGCTTTGTTCGCATGGTCGACCACCAAAACGCGTCGCCCGGCATAGCCAGCCTGTGCCGCGCACATTAAACCAGCGGCACCTGCGCCAATGACTACGACGTCGTAGACCATAACTGAGGCTCCCAGAGTGAAAAGGCGGGCATTTTAACAGGTAAGAAGCGCCAAACTACTGTACATTTTAAAAACTCATGTATAAGAAATGCACAAGATACTACCTATTCGCCTCAACATTCGCCCCAACAATGTTGCAGGTAATGACTTACTATCATCGCCGATTGCGGAATATTTCAATAATACTGAGACACTTATGATCGCTTTTAAACGCTCCTTTTGCTGCCTCGTGCTACTCCTTGGATGGGCTTCTATTGCCAGCGCACAATCAAAGCCGCCTGTGATTGGTTATTACGTTGAGACAGAGACCTGGTCCGACCCGCTGGAAGCACTAGGCACCTTACGTGCTGATGAAAGCGTGACCTTATCGGCCACCGTAACCGACACCATTGCAGAGATTAACTTCGATGATGGCGAGCAGGTAGAGCGCGGTCGTTTACTGGTTCGTTTGGAAGACGCCGAAGAGCAAGCACTGCTAAGAGCCGCCCAGGCCATTACCGATGAGCGGCGAAACGCTTCTGACCGCGCTTCGCAGCTGCAGCAGCGCAACTTAGCGGCTAGAGCAGACGTAGAAGACACTCAATCCCAGCTGCGCCAAGCACAAGCCGATGCCCAAGCCCTGGAAGCTAGACTGGAAAATTACCGAATACACGCGCCGTTTAGCGGCCGCGTAGGATTTCGTGACGTCAGTGTGGGCACCCTCGTCACCCCCGGCATGGCGTTGGTGACGCTAGATAAGCTAGATGTAATGAAACTCGATTTTACCGTACCAGCGGTATTTTTGGGGCGGCTATCCGCCGGGTTAAGTCTTAGTGCCACCACGGCGGCGTACCCAGACGAGGTATTTCGCGGCGACGTTGCCAGCATTGGCACAAGGATTGACCCGGTATCCCGTAGCGTTAGCGTGCGTGCCGAGTTGACCAATCCTGATTTAAAGCTGCGCCCTGGCATGCTGATGGAAGTCATCGTGCAGCAGCGCGTACGCGATGCGTTAGTGCTGCCTGAAGCCGCGATTCAGCCTAGCGGCAACCGCCACTTTGTGATGGTGATTCAACAGCAGGAGAATGCGCCACGCTTAGAGCGCCGAGAAGTAGCTATCGGCGAGCGCCGCAGCGGGGAAGTAGAAGTACTAGAAGGCATTAGCGAAGGCGATTTGGTGGTGATTCATGGTCTGCAGCTAGCCCGTGAGGGTCAAGAAGTTCGCCTGCTAGGCGTTGCCGACGACAGCACGGACATTCGCTCGCTGCTGGAGGCTGATCGCTAATGCGTTTATCCGATATTTCCGTTCAGCGGCCAGTGCTGGCCATGGTAATTGCCGCACTGATTATTGCTTTTGGCTTGCTGGCCCTTAACCGCTTGCCGCTGCAAGAGTACCCCACGGTTGACCCGCCTATTGTCAGTATTGATACCCGCTACCCCGGTGCCTCGGCCAGCGTGGTAGAAACACGCATTACCCAAGTATTAGAAGACCGCATTGCCGGGGTGGAGGGCATCGAGCTGATCACCTCCCAAAGCGAGGATGGCCGCTCGCGGATCGAGATCGAGTTCGCCATCACTATGGATATCAACGCTGCGGCGAACGATATCCGCGACCGCATTTCAGGCGCACTGCGCAACCTGCCGGACGACGCCGACAATCCTGAAGTCACTAAAGCCGACAGCAGCGAAGAGATTGTTGTTTGGCTAAGCCTATCGGGGGCGGACTACTCGATTGCCGAACTCACCGACTACGCCAACCGCTTTCTCGTCGATAGCCTTTCAGTACAGCCGGGCGTTGCCCGAGTACGCGTGGGCGGCGGCCAGGATTACGCCATGCGTGTATGGCTGGACCGTAACGCATTAGCAGCCCGTGGCCTCACCGTGGGCGATGTGGAGGACGCTCTACGTGCTGAAAACGTCGAGCTGCCTGCGGGTTCTATCGAATCCGATGACCGCCAGTTTATTGTCCGCTTGCCGCGCAGTTTCGCCACTGCTGAAGACTTTCAAGGCTTAGCGCTTGCCCAAAGCAATAACGGCTATCTAGTGCGCTTATCGGATGTCGCCCGGGTGGAAGTAGGCTCTGTGGAAGACCGCTCCGTTTTCCGAGCCAACGGCGTGCCTATGGTGGGGCTGGGGATGATCATGCAGTCCACCGCCAACGTGATTGAGCTTTCTGAGGCGGTTCAAGAAGAGCTTGGGCGGCTTCAAGGCACTCTGCCTGAAGGCATGTCGCTCACGCTGAACTATGATGCCTCAGTGTTCGTTTCCGGTGCCATTGAGCAGGTGGTGATGACGCTGTTTATCGCCATGGGGCTCGTCGTGGTGGTGATCTTTCTATTTCTTGGCAATTTCCGCACTACCCTTGTCCCCGCCGTCACGGTGCCGATTGCCGTCATCGGTGCATTTACAGCACTGGCAGCCATGAATTTCTCCATCAACCTGCTCACCCTGCTCGCACTGGTGTTGGCCATCGGGTTGATTGTTGATGATGCCATTGTGGTGCTCGAAAACATCAACCGACGCATGCACGACTACGGTGAAACACCGCTGGTGGCCGCCTTTCGCGGTACGCGGCAAATCGCCTTTGCGGTGATCGCCACCACCCTAGTGTTAGTCGCCGTCTTTGTGCCACTGAGCATGCTGCAAGGCGATATTGGTCGGCTGTTCTCTGAATTCGCCCTGACCATGGCAGCAGCAGTGGTCGTCTCTACCTTGCTCGCATTGACCCTAACGCCAATGATGGCCTCCAAAATACTCAAGCCCGGCATGCACGATAGCCGCATTGGGAAAGGCGTGCAGTGGCTGCTGGATGGCACCAAACGCCGCTACCAGCGAGCCTTAGAAGCCGTACTAACGGCCAAATGGCTGGTCGTGGCCCTGTTTGCCCTACTCATTGCCGGAACGGCGTGGCTCGCCACAGCGCTGCCCAATGAATACACACCGCAAGAGGATCGCGGCAACTTTATTGTGCTGGTCAACGGCCCGGAAGGAGCCACGTTCGACTACATGATGGACTACATGGATGAGATCGAAGCGCGGCTCACCCCCTTTGTAGAGAGCGGTGAGCTTGAGCGCGTGGTGGTTCGTGCCCCGCGTGGCTTCGGTAATATCGAAAACTTCAACAGCGGCTTTATCATCGTCAATATGGCGGACTGGGGCAGCCGTCGCAGCGCCTGGGAGATCATGGCCGATGTGCGCCAGCAGCTCAGCTCGCTCCCTGGCGTCCAAGCCTTCCCGGTGATGCGCCAGGGCTTTGGTCAGCGCACTCAGAAGCCAGTGCAGTTTGTGCTGGGCGGCGGCACTTATGAAGAGCTGGCCCGCTGGCGCGACCGGCTGATTAATCATGTGCGGGAAAACAACCCACGTCTAACCGCCATCGAAAGCAATTACGATGAAACCCAGCCTCAGCTGCGTGTCGATATTAACTATGAGCGCGCCGCTGCGTTAGGCGTCACCTTGACTGAGATTGGTCGCACGCTGGAAGTGTTGCTGGGGGGCCGTAACGTAACGCGCTATGTGGATGATGGCGAAGAGTACGATGTGATTGTGGAAGGTGACCGCAGCCGCCAAAACAGCCCGCGCTCACTGGATAATATCCAGGTGCGCTCGGCGCGTTCCGGCGAACTCATCCCACTGGCAAGTCTGGTAACGCTGTCAGATTTTGCTGGTGCCAGTACGCTGAATCGCTTCGACCGCGTGCGCGCGATTACCATTGAAGCGAACCTCGCCGATGGCTACCCGCTGGGCGAAGCGCTGGCATACCTGCAAGACACCGCCGATACCATTTTGCCGGAAGAGGTACAAACCAACGTGGCGGGGCCATCGCGGGATTTCCAGCAGGCAAGCGGCGCGACAATGTTCCTACTGGTGCTAGGTGCCGTGGTGGTATTCCTGGTACTGGCCGCCCAGTTCGAAAGCCTCATCCACCCGTTTGTGATTATGCTGACGGTACCGCTGGCTATGAGCGGCGCACTGCTGGCGCTGCTGCTCAGCGGTCAGTCGCTGAATATTTATAGTCAGGTGGGCTTGGTGCTGCTGATTGGTTTGGCAGCGAAAAACGGCATTTTGATCGTCGAGTTCGCCAACCAGCTCCGCGATGAGGGGCAAGCATTTCGCTCAGCGTTAATTGAGGCCTCGGTGACCCGCCTACGGCCCATTTTGATGACCGCCGTGACCACCATGGCGGGTGCTATTCCGTTGATCATCTCCAGCGGCCCAGGGGCGGAATCGCGGTTGGTGATTGGCACGGTGATTATGGCTGGTGTCGGCGCCGCTACCGTCTTCACGCTGTTTGTGGTGCCCGTGGCGTACGACCTGCTGGCCCGCCACTCTGGCTCGCCTGGAGCAGTGAAGCGCCGGCTCGAAGAGGAGATCGCCAACGCGCCTACGGCTCAACATACGCCGCTTGATACGCCAGAGCGATAACGCATCCCCAAAAACACTAAGGGCGCCAACGAGGCGCCCTTAGTGTTTAAACGTCACAACGGCTGTACTTATTCGCAATCGCCGATACGCTCACCTTCAATCACGGTGTTCATAGTCAGCTCACCCATGGGAGACTGAGTCAGAATATCCACAGTGCCTTCAATTTGCTCGCCCATAAAGCGCATTTCGCCGTCGATCGTGGCTTCGCCACCTTCAGCGCGGCATACCATGCTGTAGGAGAGGCCGTCGGCATTCATATCCTGGTTGAGCAGCTCGCAGCCCTCTTCCTCTTCGATGAAGCCAAAGTCAGCGCCTTCCAGCTCTTCCTGAGTGATGCACTGACGCTCGGTTTCCGTTTGATCGGGAATCTGCATATCGCCGCTGACGCTAGTCACGCTGACAAACTCCCACTCGCCGGGCGTAACATTAGGTGTTTCCGCCTGGGCAACCATCGGGAAGGCCGCTAGGGCCGCAACTGCCATGTACTGTTTCATCATCGCTTTTATCTCGCTAGGTGGTTCGGGAAAACTCGTCATTATCCTACCTGATTCGTTGATCAGGTGCCTGCTTGCAAACAGCACTGCTACACTAAGCTGTCAATGACATTGAGTGTAACGCTGAAAAGGGCAACAACCATGCACGACGACGCACTAATTAATCATGATTTCCACTGCCCTTACTGTGATACGCCACTCACCTTTGTGATCGATACCTCTCAGGGTAGCCACGACACCTGGGAAGATTGCCATCAGTGCTGCGCGCCCATCCAGCTACAGGTCATTGTGTCACCAATGACCGGAGAGCTAGACGCCGTCATCACTGGACGTGACGACGACGTGCTGTAGCGTTGGATTAAAAAGCTTAAACCCCCTCCCCTTGCTGTATCACTGACTGGCGCTTGGCCTCGCTGCGGCGCATGAAGTACCACGCCAGAAGTGTCGCCAACGATACGGTCAGAATAATCAGCGTCGCCAGCGCGTTGATCTTCGGCGACACGCCCATCCGCACCGAGGAAAACACCACCATCGGTAGCGTATTGGCCCCCGGCCCAGAGACAAAGCTGGCAATCACCAAGTCATCCAACGACAGCGTAAAGGCCAGCAGCCAGCCTGCAGCGAGGGCGGGTGCAATGACCGGTAGCGTGACAAAGAAGAAGGTTTTGACCGGCGGTGAGCCTAAATCCATCGCCGCCTCTTCAATAGAGCGGTCCACTTCCCGCAACCTAGCCGCCACCACCACCGCCACGTAGGCGCTACAGAACGTAGTGTGGGCAATCCAAATAGTGGCCATGCCACGGTCAGCGGGCCAGCCGATCAGCTGCGCCATTTGTACAAACAGCAGTAGCAGCGAAAGGCCGGTAATCACTTCCGGCATCACCAGCGGTGCGGTCACCATGCTTGAGAGCGCTGTTTTACCCCGGAAATGGCCGTAGCGCGTCATCACGAACGCGGCGACCGTGCCCAGGCACACCGCCATACTGGCCGCAAAGAAGGCAATCTCAAGGCTGGTCCATACCGCCGACAGAATCTGCTGGTCGCGGAACAGCTCGCCATACCATTGGGTTGAGAAACCGGCCCATACGGTTACTAGGCGCGACTCATTAAACGAATACACCACCAGCACCATCATGGGCAGGTACAAAAACAGCAGGCCCAACACCAGCATCACGGTGGTAAAACTTGGGCGCCGACGCGATCTCATCATTCTTCAAGCTCCCGTGACTGGTAGCGGTGGAACCACACAATGGGAATGAGCAATAGCAGCAGCATCACCATGGCGAGCGCTGACGCGACCGGCCAGTCACGGTTGAGGAAAAACTCTTCCCACAGCACCTTACCAATCATCAACGTATCGGGGCCGCCTAGTAGCTCAGGAATCACAAACTCCCCAACGGCAGGAATAAACACCAGCATTGAGCCTGCGATAATACCCCCCATGGAGAGTGGCAGCGTGACTTTCAAGAAGGTGTTGAATTTACGTGACCCAAGGTCCGATGCCGCTTCCAGGAGCGAATTATCCAAACGCGTCAGGTGGGCATACAGCGGCAGTACCATAAACGGTAGGTAGGCGTAGACAATGCCCACAATTACCGAAAACTGGGTATTCATCATCCGCAGCGGTGAATCAATCACCCCCAACCCCATCAGCAGGTTATTGATCAGACCGCTATTGCTAAGAATACCCATCCAGGCGTATACCCGAATCAGAAACGACGTCCACGAAGGCAGCATAACTAACAGCAGTAAAATCAGCTGCCAGCGCCCTGGGGCACGGGCCATGGCATACGCCATCGGATAGCCAATCAGCAAACACACTGCCGTTGCGACAAATGCGGCTTTAATCGACCCCCAGTACGCCGCCACATAGAGTGAATCGGACAACAAAAATAGATAGTTGCCCAGATTCAAAAAGATGTTCAACGTTTGGTCGGCGTACTCGACCAGTGGCCCATAGGGCGGTATGGCGATCACTGACTCCGACAGGCTGATTTTTAGCACCAGCGCAAATGGGAGCAGGAAAAACAGCGTGAGCCATACCAGCGGAAACGCAATCACGGCGCGTCGGCCTAGCTGCATCCGCTTGATCACGCCTGCAATGCGAGATGGCATCATAATAGGCAATCTCCTGTCAGCCCCCCGGGCATTAGCGGTTCAGCACGATAGCGCTATGGTCTTCCCAATAAACGTACACGCTATCCTCCCAGGTTGGGCGGTCACCGCGCCGCTCGGTGTTGGCCATGCTCACTTTAATCATCTGCCCGGAAGCAGTGCGCACGTAGTAAAGTGAATAGCCGCCCAAGTAGGCGATATCATCCACCTTGCCCGCTTCCCAGTTGTACTCTGATGACGGCTGCTCACGGGTTAGCCAGATTTTCTCGGGGCGCAGCGCCGCCCACACCCGGCGGTCTACTGCCTGGGTGGTAATGCCGTGGTCGATATAGATCGGCCGTGAGAGCGCAGGTGACTCAATGCGGCAGTGGTCAGCGGCGTCCTCAATGATCTCACCCTCAAACAAGTTCACTGTACCGACGAACTCGGCCACCATCCGGCTGGCAGGGCTTTCATAAATATCCACCGGCGAGCCAACCTGCTCAATCCAGCCATCCGCCATGATCGCTACACGGTCGGCCATGGTCATGGCCTCTTCCTGGTCGTGGGTCACCATGATGCAGGTCACACCCACCTGCTCAATGATCTCAACCACTTCCAGCTGCATTTCGGTGCGCAGCTTTTTATCCAGCGCGCCCATGGGCTCATCAAGCAGCAGCAGCTTGGGTCTTTTGGCAAGCGAGCGCGCCAAGGCGACCCGCTGGCGCTGACCGCCAGAAAGCTGGTGGGGTTTACGCTTAGCGAAGCGCTCCATATGCACCAGTTTGAGCATCTGGGCAACCCGCGCTTCAATTTCAGCTTTAGGCAGCTTGTCCTGCTTTAATCCAAAGGCAATATTCTGCGCCACGGTCATGTGCGGAAATAGCGCATAGGACTGGAACATCATATTGATGGGCCGCTTGTGTGGCGGCATCTCAGTGATGTTTTCGCCACTCAGCAAAATGCGCCCTTCGCTGGGCGCCTCAAAACCGGCAAGCATGCGCAGTAGGGTAGATTTACCCGAGCCAGACCCACCTAGCAGGGCAAAAATCTCGCCGCGCTTTACCTGCAAATTCACATCATCGACGGCAAGCGCATCATCAAACCGCTTGCTCAAGCGCTTAACCTCTAAAACGATATCCTCGGCAAATCGAGGTGCTTTCCCCTGAGAGCGCACAGGCGGGGGAATGGCAGACGAAGAGGATGAAGAATCGTTCGACAGGGGCGTAGTGACCATTCGCCACTCCCATCAAAAGGCCCGGTTAACCGGGCGATAAAAGACAAACAGCGAGCCGAGCAGCTACCCGGCTCGCCGTCAGGCGATGATTAGAATTAACGGCCAGACTTAACGCGGTTCCAGGTGCGCGTACGGGCACGCAGGATATCCTGGGGTTTTTCTACCTGGACATACAGGTTCTGCATGACCTCGGTTTCCGGGTAGACGGCCGGATCGTTAATCAGCTCATCTGAGAGGTACTCGTTCGCCGCCAGGTTGGGGTTGGCATAGCGCACGTACTCGCTGATCTCAGCAGCAATTTCAGGGTCGAGGATAAAATTAATAAACGCGTGGGCGTTTTCGGGATTCGGAGCATCTGCCGGAATCGCCATCATATCAAACCACAGCGCAGCGCCCTCTTTCGGGATGCTGTAGCCAATGGTGAAATCACGGCCCGCTTCTTCCGCACGCGCGGCAGCCTGGAAGATATCACCAGAGTAGCCTGCCGCCACGCAGATATCACCGTTGGCAAGGTCAGACACATAGCGCGAAGAGTGGAAGTAGGTAATGTTATCGCGCACTTTGGAGATTAGCTCACCGGCAGCCTCAATGTCCTCAACGCTTTCATTGAGCGGATCAAGGCCAAGATAGACCATCGCGGGCGACAGCATTTCATCGCCAGAATCGAGCATCGCAAGGCCACAGCCTGCTTCACTCAGCTGAGTGGTAATTTCCGGGTCAAACAGTAGCGCCCAGCTATTTAACGGTGCGTCGTCACCCAAAATTTCGGTGACGCGCTCAACGTTATAGCCAATGCCGTTGGTGCCCCACATATAAGGAACCGAGTATTCGCTACCCTGATCGATGGTTTCCAGATTAGCCATCAGCTCTGGGTTAAGGTTATCCAAATTGGGCAGCAGCTCATGGTTAAGCGGCTGAAAAACGCCTGCTTTCAACTGGCGGGTGAAGTAGTAGGTCGAAGGCACGACCACATCGTAGCCGGAACGGCCGGAGAGCAGGGCCGCATCAAGAATTTCGTTACTATCGTAAACGTCGTAGGTCACTTCTATACCGGTGCGCTCGGTAAACTTCTCCAGCGTTTCCGGAGCAATATAGTCTGACCAGTTATATACCCGCACTTCATCAGCGTGGGCAGCAGCGGCCGCTACGGCAAAAGAGATGGCCGTAACGGCCCCTGAAAGTTTTTTAATGTTCCCCACTTACCTGCTCCTTATCTCGAAAGTCTTCATCACCAATGGCCATGTACTGCAACCGGCTGTCGCTGGCTGATTCGTCACCCTATGCAACTAGCTTCAACTGAAAACAGCTTAGGCGATTATCGCAACCGTGCGAATTTTGCGGTGCAGTGCCGTCTACCGCAAGAGTATGTGAAAAATTCTTGTATTCAGCTCCCTATGCCCCCACTTTCCACCTGCGCGAAAGGTAGCAAGAAAGTTTCATAGCCAACACCTATTGGAAAGATTCAGTTTTCCAATTTTAGCTATTGGTCGCAGTCCGCTACCATGAGCAGCAACTTTTTCTACTGCCACTCACCTATTATGGAGACGTTCTGAATGTCTTTGATTAACACTGAAGTAAAACCGTTTAAAGCCACAGCTTACCTGAACGGCGAATTTATCGATGTCACTGAAGCGGACCTGAAAGGTCAGTGGTCCATTTTCTTCTTCTACCCGGCCGACTTCACCTTCGTTTGCCCGACTGAGCTGGGCGACCTGGCTGACAACTACGAAGCCTTCAAGAAGCTGGGCGTTGAAATTTACAGCGTATCTACCGACACCCACTTTACTCACAAAGCATGGCACGACAGCTCTGAAACCATCGGCAAGCTGCAGTACCCGATGATTGCTGACCCGACCCTGCAAATTTCTCGCAACTTCGAAGTGCTGATCGAAGAAGCCGGTCTGGCCGAGCGCGGTACTTTCGTCGTTGACCCGGATGGTAAAATCCAGATTGTCGAAATCAACGCTGGCAATATCGGCCGTAACGCTGAAGAGCTGCTGCGTAAAGTGAAAGCTGCTCAGTACGTTCGTGCAAACCCGAACGAAGTATGCCCGGCTAAATGGAAAGAAGGCGAAGAGACACTTGCTCCGTCTCTGGACCTCGTAGGCAAAATCTAAATTGCCTACCGCTGCCGCTTAGGGTTCGAATCACATTAAGTTGAATCCCTACAGGCAGCGCAACACCCGGGCACTTGGCCCGGGTGTTTCGTTTAAGCACCCGTGTAACCGCACCCCCTGTTTTCCCTAGCGCTTTTACCGACTGCCCTACTGATCCGGCAGCGGGCGTTTTAGGTTGAGAACAACTTACTGCTGACTGCGAGGAAGCCACTGTCATGCTGGACGCCAATTTAAAAAATCAGTTGAAAGCTTACCTGGAAAAAGTGACTCAACCGTTCGAGATCGTTGCGTCCCTCGATGACGGTGCCAAGTCACGCGAATTACTGGGCCTGTTGGAAGATATCAGCAGCCTCACCGATAAAATTACCCTGCATACCGACGGGCAAGATAGCCGTACCCCGTCGTTTGCGATTAACCGCCCCGGCGAAGAGACCGGCGTGGTGTTTGCAGGCATCCCCATGGGCCACGAGTTCACCTCGCTGGTACTGGCACTGCTGCAAGTCGGTGGTCACCCACCAAAGACCTCTCAAGAGCTGTTAGATCAAATCAAGGATCTCGACGGCGAGATGCTGTTTGAGACCTACTACTCGCTCTCCTGCCAGAACTGCCCGGATGTAGTTCAGGCGCTGAACCTGATGGCGATCTTCAACCCGAACGTGCGTCATGTCGCTATCGACGGTGCGCTGTTCCAGGATGAAGTCGAATCGCGCGAAATCATGTCCGTGCCCAGCATCTACTTAAACGGCAAGCCGTTTGACCAGGGCCGCATGACCCTTGAGCAGATTCTGGCCAAAGTGGACACTGGCGCCGCCGAGCGTGAAGCCAAGAAGCTGAGTGAAAAAGCTGCCTTCGATACGCTGGTGATTGGCGGCGGCCCAGCAGGTGCAGCGGCAGCCATCTACTCCGCACGTAAAGGCATTAACACCGGTGTTGCCGCCGAGCGCTTTGGTGGCCAGGTATCCGACACCATGGGTATTGAGAACTTTATCTCTGTTACCCACACCGAAGGCCCCAAGCTGGTCAGCGCACTTGAAGAGCATGTTAAAGAGTACGAAGTCGACGTGATGAATCTGCAACGTGCTACGTCGTTCAAAGCAGCAGAAGCCGAAGGCGGCCTGCATGAGGTCACGTTTGAGTCTGGCGCGAAGCTGAAGAGCAAAACTCTGGTACTGGCCACCGGTGCCCGCTGGCGTGAAATGAACGTGCCCGGCGAGCAAGAGTACCGCAACAAAGGTGTTGCCTACTGCCCCCACTGCGACGGCCCGCTGTTCAAAGGCAAGCGTGTCGCGGTGATTGGTGGCGGTAACTCCGGCGTTGAAGCCGCTATCGACTTGGCTGGCATCGTCGGCCACGTAACGCTGGTTGAGTTTATGGGTGAAATGCGCGCCGACGCGGTACTGCAGAAGAAGCTGAAGAGCCTGCCTAACGTCGACATCGTGCTAAATGCCCAAACCACCGAAGTGACCGGCGACGGCAGCCGCGTCAATGGCCTAACTTACAAAGACCGCAACACCGATGAAGTGAAGAGCATCGCGTTGGAAGGCATCTTTGTACAGATTGGCCTAGTGCCTAACACCGAGTGGCTGAAAGACTCGCCAATTGAAATGTCACCCCGTGGCGAGATCATCGTCGATGCCCACGGTATGACCTCGGTGCCCGGCGTGTTCGCCGCTGGCGATGTCACCACCGTACCCTACAAGCAGATCATTATTGCGATGGGTGAAGGTGCCAAAGCGTCACTGGGTGCCTTCGATTATCTGATTCGTAACTAATCTGCTAGATGACTGGCTGATAGGGCGGCAGCGCCGCCCTACTGAGTTCGTTCCCTTTGACGTGAAGACCGTGACGTCGCGCCCGCCTCCCTGCGGGCTTTTTTATGTGCGAGTTTTTATGTGCGAGCGCTACACACCGGGCACGCTGGGTCTCTAGGCACTTGAAAATGGCGCCACTGGCCGCTTAAGCCATCAAACGTAGATAACCCCTGATGCGCACTCCCTGCGCCGCTTAGCAGCTTAAATGCCTCTACCGCCTGGAAGCAGCCAATTAGCCCCACTAGCGGGGCCATGACACCGCTCTCTGCACAGCTCAGCGCCTCATCCTCACTATCCCCTGGCGGGTATAAACAGGCGTAGCAGGGGCACGCGTCATCACGCGGGTCAAACACCGCCAACTGGCCCGAAAAACGAATCGCCGCGCCGGAAATCAGCGGTACGCCTGCCTGTTGGGAGGCGGCATTGATGGCATAGCGGCTGGAAAAACGGTCGGTGCAGTCCAACACCACATCGGCCGAGGCCACCAGGGCGGTGAGCGCTTCGCCTTCTGCATGCTGCTCAAGGGCCACAACGTGGCACTCTGGGTTAAGCGCCTGCATGCTCTCCTTCGCGGAGCGCGCTTTGTTCACCCCCAGGCTTGCCTGCTGATGGGCAATTTGGCGCTGCAAATTCGTCAGCTCGACATGGTCAGCATCGGCGATAGTGATGGTGCCTACACCCGCCGCCGCCAAATAGAGCGCCACCGGCGAGCCAAGCCCGCCGGCACCGATAATCAGCGCATGGGCAGCGTGCAAGCGCTCCTGCCCCTCAATGTCCACCTCAGGCAGCATGATTTGGCGGCTATAGCGCAGCAGCGCCTGATCGTCCATCATCGCGTTACTTATCCTCAAATTCCTCAAAGTCGGGGATGTGCAGGCTGAAGCTCTCCTTCACCTCCTCCATCACCACGTAGCTTTTCGACTCTTTCACGCCCGGTAATGTCAGCACCACATCGCCTAATAGCTGACGATACGCGGCCATCTCAGGAATGCGGCACTTCAAGATGTAGTCAAACTGCCCAGAGACCAGATGGCACTCCTGAATCTGCGGCAGCTTCTCCACCGCACGGCGGAACTCGTCGAATACCGCGGGCGACTGGGTTTCCAGGCTAATTTCAACAAACACCAGCAAATTCGCCTTGAGCGCTCTGGGGTCAAGAATGGCTTGGTAGCCGCGGATAATGCCCGCACGCTCCAAGCGCTTCACCCGCTCTAGGCAAGGGGTTGTGGATAAACCAACTTCAGAGGCAAGGTCTACATAGGAAATGCGTGCGTTCTCTTGCAGGCAACGCAAAATTTTCAGGTCGATACGGTCCAGCGTTCTATTTTTTGGTTTCATGGCAGGATCCAATACTGATGAATCAGGCAGTTATTCGAGGTACCCCAGGGTAACCCGTTCATGGCCGCCCATGTCTTGCACGCTTTCAACGCTTTGATAGCCCGCCAGCTTTAGCGCTTGGCGCACACTGGGAGCCTGCTGATAGCCGTGCTCCAGCGCCAGCCAGCCGCCGGGCGAGAGAAACGCCTGCGAGGTGGTAATCAAGTGCAGCAGATCCGCCATACCGTCGGCCTCGGCCACCAGCGCCGAGCGTGGCTCAAAGCGCACATCGCCTTGGCCCAAATGCGGGTCATCGGCGGCAATATAGGGCGGATTACTGACAATGATCTCAAATGTTGAACCAGGTGAAGACGCACTAGGAGAAGAAAGCGTGAAAGCGCTGAACCAATCGCTGACCAGGAACGTAGCGTTAGTGATATTAAGCGTGCGGGCATTGTCAGCCGCCAGCGCCACCGCCTCTGGGCGAACATCCACCCCGACCACCTGCCAATCCGGCTTTTCACTGGCAAAGGCCAGCGCGATAGCCCCGGTGCCCGTACCAAGGTCAAGCAGCCTGCCGGTTGGCGTGCCTGCACGCGCTAATGCGGCCTCTACTAGGGTTTCGGTATCGGGTCGAGGAATCAGCGTGGTAGGCGAGGTAGCCAACGGCAGCCCCCAAAACTCACGCTCTCCGGTTAAATAGGCCACCGGCTGGCCCTGGGCGCGGGCGGCAATTAGCGCGTCAAAGCGGGCATGCTCCCAAGTCGGGCATTCGCTATCGCCCCAGGTATAGAGCCATGTGCGGCTGCGGCCAGTAGCGAACTCCATCAGCACCTCGGCATCTACGCGAGGCGACGGCGAACCTGCCAGCTGCAGCCGCTGGGCGGCGCTCTTCAGCAAAGCGTCGAACGTCATTAAGCGTCCTGCAGCGCCGAAAGCTGTTCCGCTTGGTACTCATGAATCAGCGGCTCGATCACGTCGTCCAACTGCTCGCCACTCACTACTTCGGTCAGCTTATACAGCGTCAGGTTAATGCGGTGATCGGTAATGCGCCCCTGAGGGAAGTTGTAAGTGCGGATACGCTCACTGCGGTCACCAGACCCTACCAGCGAGCGGCGGGCATCGGCCTGCTCCTGGCGCTGGGAATCCACCGCGTTACGCTTGAGCTTGGCGGCAAGCAGCGACATCGCTTTGGCGCGGTTCTTATGCTGGCTACGCTCTTCCTGACACTCCACCACCACGCCGGTAGGTAGGTGGGTAATACGGATCGCGGAATCTGTGGTGTTAACGTGCTGACCACCGGCACCGCTGGAGCGGTAGGTATCAACCCGCAAATCCGCAGGGTTAATATCAATATCCCCCACTTCATCCACTTCAGGCATCACCGCAACGGTGCAGGCGGAAGTATGGATTCGGCCCTGGGATTCGGTCGCCGGTACGCGCTGCACCCGATGAGCGCCAGACTCGAACTTAAGGCGGGCATAGACGCCGTCGCCCTTCACTCGGGAAATGACTTCTTTATAACCGCCCTGCTCGCCGTGGCTAGCGCTAACAATTTCTACGCGCCAGCCGCGCTTTTCCGCATAGCGGGAGTACATGCGGAAGAGATCACCCGCAAAGATGGCCGCTTCATCACCACCCGTGCCCGCGCGCACTTCCAAAAAGACACCGCGACCGTCGTCCGGGTCTTTCGGAATCAGCAGGCGCTTGAGCTCAACGTCGAGCGCTTCCAACTGCTCGCGGCCGTCGAGAATTTCCATCTCCGCCAGCTCGCGCATCTCCGGGTCACTGTCGCGGCTTAGCTGCTCGGCTTCGGCAATGCTGTTTTCCACCTCAAGGTAGCGCTTCCAAGCGGCGACCAGCTCTTCCAGCTCCGAGTACTCGCGAGAGTAGTCGCGGAAGCGCTGCTGGTCGTTGATCACCTCAGGATCTGACAGCAGCATGGCCAGCTCTTCAAACCGGTCGGAGAAGCTGTCTAAACGTTGGCGCAAAGTCTCTTTCATGCGGGCGTATCATCCTTCTGGCGTTTTGCCGGGGGCGCAGGCTGCTCAAAGGCGGGCTTCGGTGGCAGCAACAGGCGCGGTGCGGCGCTAAGCAAATCGTGGTTTTCCTGAGAGGCCGCTTCGCGAATGGTGAGCGTTGGCTGATGCATTAGGCGGCTGGCCAGCTGATGCGCTAGGCGCTCAACCACTTTGGCCGGGTCTTCGCCTTTTGCCAAACGCTCAAGCGCCTGATCCCGCGCCTGATCGCGCAGCGCCTCACCGTGGCGGCGATAGTCGCGAATTACCTCACCGCCATTACGAATACGCCGCTCATGCTGCCAGCTACCCACGCCGTGCTCAATGAGCGACTCGGCCTGGTCGGCTGCCACTTGGCGATGGCGACGATTCTCTTCGATCACCTCTTCCAGGTCATCGACGGTATACAGGAACACATCCGCCAGCTCACCCACTTCTGGCTCGATATCCCGGGGTACGGCGATATCGACCATAAACACGGGACGATGGCGACGCTTCTTCAGCGCCCGCTCGACCATCCCTTTGCCCAATATAGGCAGCGGAGATGCGGTAGAGGAGATAACAATATCGGCATGCTCTAAGGCATCAGGAATCTCCGGCAGCGTAATCGCCGTACCGCCCAGCGACGATGAAACCTGCTCGGCCCGCTCCCGGGTACGATTCGCCACGGTGAGCTGACGGACACCAGCTTCATGAAGATGGCGCGCCACTAGCTCGATGGTCTCACCTGCGCCAATCAGTAACGCGTTGGCGCGGCTGAAATCATCGAAAATGCGGCTGGCCATGCTGACGGCAGCATAGGCAACGGACACCGGATTTTTACCGATGCCGGTTTCGGTGCGTACCTGCTTAGCCACGGCGAAGGTGTGCTGAAAAAGACGCTCCAGCTCGCCACCCAGGCCCTTGGCCTGACGCGCTTGCTGATAAGCATCTTTTAACTGGCCCAGTATTTGCGGCTCACCCAACACCATGGAGTCCAACCCCACGGCCACGCGCATCAAATGACGAGCAGCGTCGTTGTCGTGGTAGTGGTAGGCGCAGCGGGCGAGCTCTTCAACGCGTAAATTATGAAAACGACCCAGCCAGTCCAGCACAGTCTGCTCACCGGCGGCATCCGTCACACAGTAGAGTTCCGTGCGATTACACGTCGAAAGCACCGCCGCTTCGCTAATGTGTGGCAGGCTACGCAGTTCAGCCAACGCGCTTTCCAGCTGCGTCGGCGTAAAGGCCACCTGCTCACGCACAGCCACGGTGGCAGTACGATGATTGATTCCCAGGGCAAGAAGCGTCATGGGTTATGCGTCTTCGCTAGTGGATCGGTCGTCACGTCACTGTCGGTCATGGTTTCTTGGCTTGTTAATACAAGTCTAAGAGAGCAGCTCATTAAGTGAATTGCGCTGACTCGGCTCTTTTTCAAGGTGGGACATTCTATCACAGCCGAGCATCTTCTGGCGCACACCACTTTGCCGCAGGCAACCAAGCCGCTATGCTGAACACTCGGCCACTTGATCGAGATACGCATGCCCCATCGCGCAACACTACTGGGTATTCCCTGTTCGTTTTCGGGTTTTCCACTTTTGCCCTTGGCCGCCACGCTGATACTGAGCGGCTGCCAGCTGTCACCCTCTCTTTTTGACGGTGAAACCAACGCTCATGTTGAAGACCCAATGGTGACGGCACCGCCTATTACCAGCGGGCTGGATGCCGCTGGGTTACGTACCCTGCTAACCGCAGAGCTGGCCGGACAACGCGGCGATTACCGCTATGCGGGCCAGGGATATCTTGAGGCCGCCCAGCGCTACACGTCACCAGGGCTGGCCGAACGGGCCACGTTCGCCGCACGCTTTGGTAATGATGCCGCACTAATGGAAGCCGCCGCGCTGCGCTGGCGTGAATTAGACCCTCGGGCAGAAACACCCAACCGCCTGCTTGCCTCACTATCACTCCAACGGGGCGACTGGCTGGATAGCCTAGAGCAGCGGCTAGCCATTGCTGAATCAGGCGGCAATGGTGAAATTGCCCCCTTCGCTGAAATCGCCGTCGCCGAAGAGGCACCGCTTAACCTGTTAGCACAGCAGCTACGCAGCTATCTTTCACAGCCGGAGGTTTCCCAGCGCGAGTTTCACAGCGATGTGCTGCTGGGTACCGCCCTGATCGAAGCTGCCCTGGGAGAAACGCAAACCGCCCAGCGCTATTTAGATGAAGTAGAACAGCAAGAGCCAGAGTCAGCCGCCCTGTGGCTAGCTAAAGCACGCCTTGCGCTGGAAACTGGCGACCACCGCGGCGCACAGCAGGCAGCCCAGCAAGGCCTTAGCCTAGCGCCTGACGACGTGCGCTTTATCTTAATGCTGGCCCAAGCAGAAATACGCCTCAACAACATTACCGCCGCCGAAGTGCAAACCAATGCTCTATTAGAGAGCCACGGTGGCAACCAGGATTTACGCATTGCCTTGGCGCAGCTCTATTTAGAAGAAGGGCACAGCGAGCCTGCCTACCGGCTGCTGCAGCCGCTCATTAGTCAAGAGAACATACCCAACATTGCCTACTTCTTATTAGGTGCTATTGCCCAATCCCAAGGAGAGGTCGACAACGCCCTCCTCTACTACCGCCAAGTGTATGAAGGTGATGAATTTTTAGCCGCCAGGTCGGCGGCGGCTCGCATGCTCATTGAGGATGATCGTTTACTCGACGCCCGCGCTTTTCTACGCATTGAGCGCATGCGCCACGACGCCTATTTCGGTGACCTAGTAAGGTTAGAAGTGCAACTGCTGGACGAGTTGTCGCTTCAAGAAGATGCCACCGCCCTGCTGGATCGGGAAATTACCCGCACCCCAGATGACACTAGCCTGCTGTACCTTCGCGCCATGCGCGCCTGGGAGATGGGCGACTTAACAGGCATGGAGCGGGACTTACGGCAAATCTTACGCACCGAGCCCAACAATGCTGACGCGCTAAATGCCCTAGGTTACACGCTCGCTGACCTTAACTTACCCGGAAGACTAGAAGAAGCTCGTGAGCTTATTGAGCGTGCCTACGAAGCGGACCCAGATAACCCGGCGGTATTAGACAGCATGGGCTGGGTGTATTTCCGCCTCGGCAAACCCGACGATGCGCTGGCATGGCTAGAAAGCGCCTACGCGCAGATGCCCGACCAAGAAATTGCCGCGCACTTAGCCGAGGTGCTTCATTCACTAGGACGCAGTGACGAAGCGCGCCTGCTGATTGCACGCATTCTGCAACGAACCACTTACCATCCTCACATTGATGATTTACTTGAGCGTTACCCTGAACTTACGCCACCCAGCGCGCCCTAAGGCTTACTTCTTTACCGTTGCTAGTTTTTACCCTTAATAGACAGCACTGACATGGAGCCAGTTATGTTGACTTCTTTTTTGAACAGCGCGCCAGTGAGCACCCCTTCCGCATCACTCTATCGTTCTTCCCGCCTATGGGTGGCCGCCCTGGCGGTGGCTGCCCTTACCGGGTGTGCCAGCCAAGCGCCGACGGATGAAGGCGGCCGCCAAGCCGGCCAGTGGGAGCGCCAACAGGCAGATGTGGAAGCGTTCGAGAGCTGGACCCTGGTCGGCAAAGCGGGCCTACGCACTCCAGAAGAGAACACCAGCGCCAACCTGGACTGGAACCAAACCCCCTACTACTTCCGCATGCTGATTAGCGGCCCCTTTGGCGGTGGTCGCAGCGTACTGGAAGGCCGCGAGGGTCGCTTCTCACTGACCACCAGTGAAGGCCGTTTTGAAGCAGAAACCCCGGAAGCCTTAATGGAAGAGCAGCTTGGCTGGTCGTTGCCAGTGCGCGCCATGCCTGACTGGGTGCGCGGCCTGCCCGGCGACCACGCCAGCTACCAGCTCGAAACTGACGAACTCGGCTTCCCGAGCCACCTTCAACAAGACGGCTGGGAAATTGACTACCGTGACTGGGAGCAGGCTGAAGGTATGTGGCTACCGCGCCGCTTGGTCATGAACTACGGCGATGTACGCATTACCCTGGTAGTTAATCAGTGGCAGGCCTCCGAATAGAGCGCTCGGGCTGGCAAGCGCCGGCCCTCTTTCATACGTTTAGCCAATAGAGAACCGGCATGCCCGCAACACCCTGCCCACTCACTCTACCCGCCCCAGCCAAGTTAAACCGCATGCTGCATATTGTGGGCCGCCGTCAAGACGGCTACCACGAACTGCAGACGCTGTTTCAGATTATCGACCTCTGCGATTATCTAAGCTTCAACCTGCGCCAAGACGGCGTTATCGAACTGACCACATCGATGGATGGCGTAGCGCACGATGACAACCTTATTGTGCGTGCAGCAAAGCGGTTGCAGCAGGCCAGCGGCACCCACCTTGGTGCTTCTATATCAATTGAGAAGCACCTGCCCATGGGCGGCGGCCTGGGTGGCGGCAGCTCCAACGCGGCAACCGTACTTAAAGGACTCAATCAGCTCTGGCAGCTTGGGCTCAGCGATGCCACCCTAGCAGAGCTGGGCTTAGCGCTAGGTGCCGATGTACCCGTCTTCGTTTTAGGCAAAAGCGCCTGGGCCGAAGGCGTGGGCGAGAAATTAACACCCGCGACCCTCGACACCCCGTGGTTTGTGGTCATCCACCCAGGCATTAGCGTCTCAACCCCCGCAATCTTCCAAGACCCGGAATTGACACGCGACAGCCTCCCCATTACTATGGCGCGCGCACTGCAGGGGGGAGTGGCCGAGTGGCGTAATGACTGCGAAGCTACCGTCAAAAAACGCTACCCGCGTATCGCGGAAGCACTTGACTGGCTCGCGCAGCACGCACCTAGTCGGCTGACGGGCACTGGCGCCTGTTTGTTTGCAGCTTTTGAGTCACAAGAGGCTGCGCAAACGGTGGCTGAACTGGCTAATCAGCGCTGGCAAGCATGGGTCGCGCGCGGACTTAACACCTCTCCCCTACAAGATGCTCTGGGCTGCTGAAAGCGCCCGGTCATCGCATTAGGTTATTGCTGGGGTATCGCCAAGTGGTAAGGCACCGGTTTTTGGTATCGGCATTCCCAGGTTCGAATCCTGGTACCCCAGCCAATTCTAATGTTGATCTGCGTTTTCTCCCCTGATCCCCAACACTGCAAAGGTGGCTGCGCGTGTCAAAATTGATGGTTTTCACCGGGAACGCCAATCCCGAACTCGCTCAAAAGATTGCCGAGAGCTTAGACAGCCGTATGGGTAACGCCACGGTGGGTCAATTTAGCGACGGCGAAATCGCGGTCGAGATCAATGAGAACGTGCGTGGTAAGGATGTCTTCATCCTGCAATCCACCTGTGCCCCGACGAACGACAACCTGATGGAACTGATCCTGATGGTCGACGCTCTGCGTCGCGCCTCGGCTGCCCGTATTACGGCAGTGGTTCCCTACTTTGGTTATGCCCGCCAGGACCGTCGTGTACGCTCCGCCCGCGTTCCCATCTCAGCAAAAGTTGTGGCGGATATGATGGTGAAAGCAGGCGTTGATCGCGTAATGACCATGGACCTGCACGCCGACCAAATTCAAGGTTTCTTCGACGTACCGGTTGATAACGTGTACGGCTCACCGATCCTGCTGGACGACATCGAGCGTCAAAACTACGACGATCTCGTGGTTGTTTCCCCCGATGTTGGCGGCGTTGTGCGTGCCCGTGCCATCGCCAAACAGCTGAATGCTGATTTGGCTATCATTGACAAGCGTCGCCCCCAGGCCAACCAAGCCCAGGTGATGCACATTATCGGTGAAATCGAAGGCCGCACTTGTGTGGTCGTCGATGACATGATTGATACCGCTGGCACACTGTGTAAAGCCGGTGAAGCGCTGAAAGACCACGGCGCTGCGCGCGTCGTCGCGTATGCTACGCATCCGATTTTGTCCGGCCCTGCGGTCGACAACATCACCAACTCTGTACTGGACGAGGTTGTCGTGACCGACACCATTCCGCTCGCCGACCATGCGCGTCGTAGCGGAAAGATTCGCCAGTTGAGCGTTGCTGGCTTGATTGCGGAAGCGATTCGCCGCGTCAGCAACGAAGAATCCGTCAGCGCGATGTTCCACTAACGCCTGACGTTATAAGCCCCCAACTGGGGCCCTGGAAACGTCGTCGTCTGGTCGCGGGCGGCGGCGTTTCCTTACTTAAACCAAGAGGCAAATTCCATGTCTGATTTTATCCTGCAAGCCAGCGTTCGTAACGACCTGGGGAAAGGTGCGAGCCGCCGCCTGCGTCGTGCGAACCAACAAGTACCGGCCGTTGTATACGGCGGTGAGAAAGGCGCTCAGTCTATCTCTGTAGAAAAAACTGCTTTCTACAAAGCGATTGAAGACGAGGCCTTCTTCTCCTCTGTCATCAAACTGGTGATCGACGGTAAAGAAGAGCAAGTGGTTGTTCGTGACCTGCAGCGTCACCCGTTCAAGCCACTGCTGACCCACGCTGACTTCCTGCGTGTTGATGCTACTCACGAAATCACCATGAACGTGCCGCTGCACGTGGTGAACGAAGAGAAGTGTGTAGGTATCAAAGACCAAGGCGGCGAACTGCACGTCCTGGCTAACGAAGTCGCCATCAGCTGCTTGCCGAAAGACCTTCCGGACTTCCTGGAAGTGGACATCAGCAACGTTGAGCTGGGTACTACCCTGCACCTGTCTGACCTGACCCTGCCGGCTGGCGTCACTTCTGTTGACCTGTCCCACGGTGAAGAGCACGACAACGCCATTCTGAGCATCACCAAAGTGAAAGTACGTGGCGGTGACGAAGAAGAAGGCGAAGGCGACGCAGAAGCCAGCGCCGAGTAAGCCTTGCTAAAGGTGCTGCCAGCGTATGCTGACCAGTGCCGCCTGGGCCATGCCCGCATGGCCCAAGGATGTTAAAATCAAGCGCTTCGGCGCTTGATTTTTTTTTGCAGCGTGGCGCTACCCTGCTTATCTGCAAAGCAGCTGCCAGTGAGTCAACGATATATCTTCCAGAACCGTTGGAGGTGGGAAAATGAGCCAGGTAACGGCCATTATAGGACTGGGCAACCCAGGCGCAGAATACGACGCCACCCGCCATAATGCGGGCTTTTGGCTAGTGGACGCCATTGCACGCAGCGCCCACACCGAACTGCGTCCTGAGAAAAAGTTTTTAGGGTTATACGCCAAAGCCCGCGTGGGTGACCATGAGCTGCACCTGCTCAACCCCACCACCTTTATGAACCGCAGCGGTGCGGCTGTGGCAGCGCTAACCCAGTTTTTTAAGCTTACCCCAGACAACCTACTGGTCGCTCACGATGAGCTTGACCTCCCCCCTGGGCAGTCACGCTATAAAACCGGCGGCGGGCACGGCGGCCACAACGGGCTGAGGGATATTATCAGCGCCCTTGGCAACCAAAATCAGTTTCATCGGCTGCGGATTGGCATCGGCCATCCCGGCGAGGCGCGCCAAGTAGTGAACTATGTACTAGGCCGCCCTGGCAAAGCCGAACAAGAAGCCATTGAGCGCTCATTGGATGAGTGCCTAGCCACGCTTCCGCTTGCGCTTTCCGGCGACTGGGCTAAAGCCATGAACCGCCTACATAGCGTAAAATAGCAGCACGTTTTCAGCACACATTCTCTACGCGTTACGCACGCGCTTTTTTCACACTTGGCAGGCGCTTTATTGGTAGCGCCGCCCTAGCGGCCAGGAAGTTACTTATGGGCTTTAACTGCGGTATTGTCGGCCTACCCAACGTAGGCAAATCCACGCTGTTCAATGCGTTGACGAAGTCAGGGATTGATGCAGAGAACTTCCCGTTCTGCACCATCGAACCCAACGTTGGCATCGTCCCGATGCCAGACCCACGCCTGGATGCGCTAGCGGCCATCGTAAAGCCTGAGAAAGTGCTGCCCACCACCATGGAGTTTGTGGATATCGCAGGCCTCGTGGCGGGTGCCTCCAAAGGTGAAGGCCTGGGCAATAAGTTCCTGGCCAACATTCGTGAAACCCAAGCCATTGCCCACGTGGTGCGCTGCTTCGATAACGACAACGTGATCCACGTCGCCAACCAAGTAGATCCCCGCGCCGACATCGAGACCATCAATCTTGAGCTCGCCTTGGCCGACCTAGACACCGTCGAGAAAGCCAGCCAGCGCCTACTGCGCTCAGTGAAAGGCGGTGATAAAGACGCCATTGCCACCAAAGCCGTGCTGGACAAAATCCTGCCGCATCTTGCCGAAGGCCAGCCGCTGCGCAGCTTTGGCCTGGATGACGACGAAAAACGTCAGGTAAAAAGCTTTGGCTTTTTGACCCTCAAGCCCACTATGTACATTGCTAACGTCAATGAAGATGGCTTTGAGAACAACCCCTACCTGGATATCGTCAAAGAGATCGCCGCCGAAGAAGGTGCAGTCGTCGTACCGGTGTGCAACCAGTTAGAAGCCGAAATTGCCGAACTCGAAGATGAAGAGCGCAGCATGTTCCTCTCCGAAATGGGCATGGAAGAGCCGGGCTTAGACCGCGTAATTCGCGCGGGCTACGCCCTGCTGGGCCTGCAAACCTACTTCACCGCCGGTGTGAAAGAGGTGCGCGCCTGGACCGTGAAACAGGGCGCTAGCGCACCCGAGGCCGCCGGTGTGATTCACACCGATTTCCAAAAAGGCTTTATCCGCGCTGAAGTCATCGCCTATGACGACTACATCACGCTGGGCGGCGAGCAAGGTGCCAAAGATAACGGCAAATGGCGCTTGGAAGGTAAAGACTACATCGTCAAAGATGGTGACGTGATCCACTTCCGCTTCAATGTATAAGCGAGAAAAGAAACAAATGCTTGACGGGCGGCATACCTCTGGGTAATATTCGCACCCGTTGAACGGCTACGTAGCTCAGCTGGTTAGAGCACATCACTCATAATGATGGGGTCCCCTGTTCAAATCAGGGCGTAGCCACCAACACCGAATACCGCTAGCAATAGCAGAAGCCCGCTGACTCAGTCAGCGGGCTTTTTCGTTTCTAGACTTTTCTTGGTTAGCTCAGGAGAGCGTCGGGCGGTTCAGGAACACCGTCAGCGCCCGCGTCAGGTAATCCACATCTCGCGTACCGGACGTTTCACGAATCGAGTGCATCGCCCACTGGGGCAACCCGACGTCGATGGTCGGCACGCCTACTTCTGTGGCGGTAATCGGCCCGATGGTACTACCACAGCCCATATCTGCCCGCGTGACGAACGACTGCACCGGCACATCCGCCTCACGGCACACATCCCGGAACAGCGCGCCGGTGACGCTATTGGTCGCGTAGCGCTGGCTAGCATTGACCTTGATCACCGGGCCGCCGTTAATGGCCGGGCCATGGCGCTCATCGTGCTTATCACGGAAGTTCGGGTGCAGCGCGTGGGCGTTATCACAGGAGATCATCAGCGACGATTGAATCAGCTGGATCAACGACTCCTCGCTGCCACCGCCCACCTGGGCATTCAAGCGTTTCAGCACGTCGCTCAAGAACGGCCCCTGGGCACCGCACGCGCTGGCACTGCCCACCTCCTCATGGTCATTCGCCACCAGCAGTGCGCCCTGGCTACCATCGCTTTCCAGCAGCGCTTCCAGGCCCACGAAGCACGACAGCAGGTTATCCAGCCGCGCACTGGCCAGCAGCTCCTTGCGCAGCCCGACCAGTGATGGCGGCTGAACGTCGTAAAAACCCAACTCGAAATCCACCACCTCGACCGCGCGTAGGCCATGCTGCTCTTCCAACCACTGCCCCAGCAGTTCGTGCAGCTTGGCGGTATCGCTCTGCATCAGCACCGGCGCCATCTGTGTTTGCGGATTGATCGAGCGCCCCGCATTTACATCGCGGTCCATATGGATCGCCAAGCTCGGAATCATCGCAATCGGACGCGCCACGTTGAGCAGCACGCTCTCCAAGCGGCCATCGGCATGGCGCACGTGAACGCGGCCCGCCAAGCCCAAATCGCGGTCAAACCAGGGGGCCAACAGCACGCCGCCGTAAACCTGCACGCCCAACTGCAGCCAACCTGCTGAATATTGGGTGGCGTTGGGCTTCAAGCGTAGCCCTGGGCTATCGGTATGAGCACCCAGCATGCGCAGGCTGGTTAACTTACCAGCGGGCAGCTGAAAAGCGATCACCGACGAATCGTTACGCGTCACGTAGTAGCGCTTTCCCGGCACCAACTGCCAGTTCGCGGTCTCTTCCAGGCGCGTAAAGCCCGCCTGCTCCAAACGCTCAGCCATGCTCTGGGTGGCATGCCATGGCGTGGGCGACTGCTGCAAAAAACCGCACAGCCGCGTTAAACGTTCCGCGTTGAAAGCCTCGGACATGGAATTCCTCATAACAGTAATGATTGAGTCTCACAGGGGAAATGACCTGCTACAATGCTCCCCTCGGCCTACGCAACTCATAGGCTGACTGCGGGTCTAGGGAAGAATGAGTGTACACAAATCCGGGAGAGCTTGACTGATGAGCTTGTTTGCAACGCTTTCGCGCTCGGTCGCCCTTGCCGTGATGCTGGTGATCACCAGCCCGGCAGCGCTGGCGCAACTTGCGCCGACCGACGAACAACGCCAAGCGGCGGTGGAAATTGCGGAAGCCCTCCGCTATGGCCATTATGCCGATATTGATTTCGACGAACAGTGGTCACAGGAAGCTTTCCAGCGCTATCTGGACATTCTTGATGGTCAGCGCAGCTACTTACTGAACCGTGACATCGAACCCTACCGCCACCTCGAAGACGACATGGCCGACGCGCTGTTCGACGGCGACCTAGACGATGCGTTTGCGCTTTACAACCGTCTCAGCGAGCGGCAAACCAACCGCTTGGAATGGCTGCTTGCCGAATTGGACGACGGTTTATCGTTGGAGTTCGATAGCAACGAACGCTTGGAAGTCAACCGCGAAGACGCTCCCTGGGCCAGCCGCGAAAGCGAGCTGGATGAGCTATGGCGCAAACGGCTGAAAAACGACGCCCTGACCCTCGCCCTCACCGACCAAGACGCAGAGCAGATCGAAGACAACCTGCGCCAACGTTATGAAGGCCAACTCTCGCGCTTACGCCAAGCGGAGTCGGAAGATGTCTTCGGTCTGCTGATGGCGGCCGTCTCGGGCACCATCGACCCCCACACCGGCTACCTCTCCCCCCGCCAGGGCGAGTCCTTCGATATCCAGATGAGCCTCTCGCTGGAAGGCATCGGTGCGCTGCTGCAAGCGGATGGTGAGTACGTCAAGGTTTCCAGCTTGGTTCCCGGCGGCCCAGCAGAGCGCGCAGGCGTGCTAGAGCCCGCCGACCGCATTATCGCCGTTGGCCAGGAAGAGGGTGAAATGGTCAACGTGGTGGGTATGCGCTTGGATAACGTGGTTGACCTGATTCGCGGCCCGAAAGGCTCCGTGGTGCGCCTGGACGTGGTGCCGGCCCAGGCGGTGGATATGACCCGCTCGCAAATCGTCGAAATCACCCGCGACACGGTGAGCTTGGAAGATCAGGCAGCTGACAGCGAAGTGATTGAAGTTAAACGCGACGGCGCTCCTCACCGCATTGGCGTGATTAACGTTCCCACGTTCTACGTTGATTTTGATGCGTGGCAGGCCGGTGAAGAGGAGTATCGCAGCACCACCCGCGATGTAGCCCGCGAAATCGAAAAACTGAAAAAAGAGGGCGTTGAAGGTATCGTACTAGATCTGCGTAATAACGGCGGCGGTGCGCTCCAGGAAGCTAACTCGCTGATCGGCCTGTTTATCGACCGTGGCCCCACCGTGCAAGTACGCGACGCCCAAGGCCGCATTCAGCTGTATGGCGATGCCGAAGCAGGCACCGTATACGACGGCCCGCTGACCGTGCTGGTGAACCGCCTCTCGGCCTCGGCGTCGGAAATCTTCGCCGGTGCCATTCAGGATTATGGTCGTGGCATTGTGGTGGGCGCATCGACCTTCGGCAAAGGCACCGTTCAAACCCTGAATGAGCTTAGCCACGGCCAGATCAAGCTAACCCGCGCCAAGTTCTACCGTATCTCTGGCGACAGCACCCAGAATCGCGGCGTCGAGCCCGACATCACCTTCCCCAGCCTGATTGACCCAGAGCGGATTGGCGAGAGCAGCCTGGACAACGCCCTGGCCTGGGACACCGTACAGAACGTTCGGTACCGCCGCTACGGCGAGCCGGAACGTGTACTGCCGACGCTGATTACTCGCCATGAAGAGCGCGCCAAAGAGAACCCCAACTTCCGCTACCTGGAGCGCCAATCCACGCTGGCTCGCCAGCTGCGTGAACAGCACACCAGCGTCAGCCTGAACCGCGAGCAGCGCCAACGCGAGCTAGAAGCCCAAGAAGCCGAACAGCTCTCGCTGGAAAACCAGCGCCGCCGCGCCCTGGGGCTGCCTGAACTGGAAGAGTGGATGGATGCACGTAGCGACGGCACCACCCCGACAGAAGACGCTGAAGTAGAAAGCGAAGGCGAAACGGAAGGCAACGAAGAAGAAGTGCCGGTCGACCGTGCGCACGTGCTCGAGGCCGCCGAAGTGCTGCTTGACTATGTACACCTGCAAAACCAACAGCGCATGGCCAAGCGTTAAGTAAACGGCTTGAGCTACCCTAAGTACGAAGACGCCAGCCCTCGGGCTGGCGTTTTTGTGTGTGCTGACTAAATCATAACCGCTAGCAGAGCGCGGCACGCCGCGCAGGGCGATCTCCCATACGCGTCAAACGCTGCGTCAGCGCGTTAAGCTGCACCGCACTCCCCTGCGCAGCGGATTCAATAATCGACTGCGCCCAGGCAGGTAGCTGCGGCGCTAAACGGTAATAGACCCACTGCCCTTCCCGCTGATCCATCAGCAGGCCGCACTGGCGCAGCTGCGCCAAATGGCGAGACACCTTGGGCTGAGACTCCTCCAGCGCATAGGTCATCTCACACACGCACAGCGACTGCTCTTTAGCAATCAGCAGCACCAGCATCAGCCGCGTTTCATCACTCAAACACTTAAAGACCTGCAGCGCCTGCAGGCTAGCCGCTTCTCCCACGACACCTTCCCACGCCATGAATTGGAAACATAGTGTACGTCATACGATAGGCAGGCGTTAAGAAGGGACGGACAGCTAACAAATACACACGTAAAAACACCCAAGATGCCATATGGCAGCGGGCGATAGAATCATCCAAACGGGGAAGGTGTTACGCTAGATGGCTCCCCGAGCAGGACTCGAACCTGCGACCCAATGATTAACAGTCATTTGCTCTACCAACTGAGCTATCGGGGAACAACAGAAAATCTTTAGCAGAACAGCAGCTTGGCTCCTCGAGCAGGACTCGAACCTGCGACCCAATGATTAACAGTCATTTGCTCTACCAACTGAGCTATCGAGGAACATCATTTGCTGTTGCGTTTGAACCAGAGCCTATCACTTATTAACACTTACTTAAAGCAGTCTAAGCAATTGTGCTAACAAGTGTTTTGGCTCCTCGAGCAGGACTCGAACCTGCGACCCAATGATTAACAGTCATTTGCTCTACCAACTGAGCTATCGAGGAACTGCTCAAACACGGTGCGTAGTATACTGATTGAAACGCTCGGGTCAAGTATCGATTACGGGGGAATGCCTAGCCCCTGGTTTCGTGTATCCGTATAATGCAGGCATTCAACGGCCGCACCAATCGCTGCCCAACCGTTATTTCATTCATCCCTCGTCTCCCCCGACGACCCATAGATGACAGGTACCGATGGCGAAGAAGCTCTTCATCAAAACGCACGGCTGCCAAATGAACGAGTACGACTCCTCGCGTATGGCGGACCTACTCGGCGAATCTCACCAGCTGGAGCTAACCGATAACGAGAAGGAAGCAGATGTGATTCTGCTGAACACCTGCTCGATTCGTGAAAAAGCTCAGGATAAGGTCTACCACCAGTTAGGCCGCTGGAAAAAGCTCAAAGACGCCAATCCGGACCTTGTGATTGGCGTGGGCGGCTGCGTGGCCAGCCAAGAAGGTGAAGCGCTGCGTAAACGCGCTCCTTTCGTAGATATGATTTTTGGCCCGCAAACCCTGCACCGGGTGCCAAAGATGCTCGACGCCCGTGCCAATAATCAAATTGCGGCGGTGGACGTCACTTTCCCGGAAATCGAGAAGTTCGACCACCTGCCGCAACCCAAATCTGATGGTGCCACAGCGTTTGTGTCGATCATGGAAGGCTGCTCTAAGTACTGCACCTTCTGCGTGGTGCCCTACACTCGCGGTGAAGAAGTCTCCCGCCCGTTTGAAGCGGTGATGGATGAAGTCATGCACTTAGCCGACCAGGGCGTGCGTGAAATCAACCTGCTGGGCCAGAACGTGAACGCCTACCGAGGCGACAACGAAGACGGCGACGAGATTGACCTTGCCGAGCTAATCGCCTGCATCGCAGCGGTGGATGGCATCGACCGTATTCGCTTCACCACCTCTCACCCGGTGGAGTTTACGGATAGCTTGGTAGACGCCTATGCGGATATTCCTGAGCTGGTAAGCCACCTGCACCTGCCGGTACAGTCTGGCTCTGACCGTATTCTGAGCGCCATGAAGCGCGGCCACACGGCGGAAGAGTACATCGAGAAGATGGAACGTATCCGCGCTAACCGCCCGGATATCAGTTTCTCCTCTGACTTTATTGTCGGCTTCCCCGGTGAAACAGAAGAGGATTTCGAAGCCACGATGAACCTGATCCACCGTATCGGTTTCGATCACTCGTTCAGCTTTGTTTACTCGGCGCGCCCCGGCACCCCTGCTTCCGGCTTGCCAGACGACACCCCTGAAAGCGTGAAGAAGCAGCGCTTGGCTATTCTGCAAGAGCGCATCCTTCAGCAGGCCGCTCAGATTAGCCGCCGTATGGTGGGCACTACTCAGCGCATTCTGGTGACCGGGTTTTCTCCGAAAGACCCCGGCCAGCTTTCTGGGCGTACCGAGAACAACCGCGTGGTGAACTTCCGCGCTGCCAATCCTACCGAGTTAATCGGCTACTTTGTCGATGTAGAGATCACCGAAGCGCTGCCCAATTCGCTGCGCGCTGAACTCGCCTCTGCCGAGCGTTATTGATCGCTTGCTTATCGTAGGTAATTGCCCCGGCACCGCCGGGGCAGTAAGCTGAGTCTCACACACATCAACTGACGGGTTTCTTACTCTTGAGCCAGCCATCACCTCAGGCCAATCGCATTATCACCCTAAGCCTTGAACCCAATGACCCGCAGCGTCTCGCTAGCCTCTGCGGCCAACAGGACGAGCATCTAAAGCTGATTGAGAGCCGCCTGGATGTGACGTTACGCAACCGTGGCAACGTATTTCAGCTGGCCGGTGCCGCTAACCGTATTAAAGCGGCGGCTAACGTGCTGGAACACCTTTACCGTGAAACCGCCGCCGACGAGCTATCGGCGGATACCGTGCATCTGTTCCTCCAAGAATCCGGGCTTGAAGCCCTGGAAGAGGAAGACGATGGCGAAGGCGGTAGCGATGAAGTCATCATGCGCACGCCGCGCACTATGATTAAGCCACGCGGGCTGAATCAGCAACGCTACGTGCAGAGCATTCGCGAGCACGATATCAACTTCGGCATTGGGCCAGCGGGTACCGGTAAAACCTACCTGGCCGTGGCCGCTGCGGTAGAAGCGCTCAATCAGCAAGAAGTGCGCCGCATTCTGCTGGTGCGCCCAGCGGTAGAAGCCGGTGAGAAACTCGGCTTCTTGCCGGGCGACCTTGCTCAAAAAATCGACCCCTACCTGCGCCCGCTGTACGACGCTCTGTATGAAATGATCGGTTTTGAGCAGGTGGCGAAGCTGATCGAGCGTCAGGTGATCGAGATTGCTCCGCTGGCCTATATGCGTGGCCGTACGCTGAACAACTCCTACATCATTCTGGATGAGAGCCAGAACACCACGCCGGAGCAGATGAAAATGTTCCTGACGCGGATTGGTTTTGGTTCCACCGCCGTGATTACCGGGGATATTACCCAGGTCGACTTACCGCGCGGGCAGCGTTCAGGCCTCTCGCAAGTGCTCGACGTGCTCAAAGATACGCCAGGAATCGGCGTGACCCACTTTGCCGCGAAAGATGTGGTGCGCCACCCGCTGGTTCAGCGCATCATCGAAGCCTACGACGAGTTTGAATCCGAGCAGGAAGTGCAAGAGCGCGCCCGCCGTGAAGCACGCCAGCAAGAGCGTGAAGCGCGTATGCAGGCGTTAGAGCGCAATAGCGAACGTTCGGGAGAAGCCTAACGATGAGCGACATCATAATCGACCGGCAAGCGGCGATTGATGAGCCACTGCTACCCTCGCTTGAACAGCTCACCCATTGGGTGGGCTGTGTCTTTTCTCGCCACCCGAATGATGACCGCCTAGAGCTCACCATTCGTTTTGTGGATGAAGAAGAGAGCCAGGCGCTTAACCGCGACTACCGGGAAAAAGATAAGCCCACCAACGTGCTCTCTTTCCCGTTTGAAAACCCACCCGGCATTACCCTGCCGCTGCTGGGCGACCTGATTATTTGCCATGCCGTAGTCGCACGTGAAGCCGAAGAGCAGCAGAAGCCGCTGGCCCACCACTATGCCCACATGGTCGTACACGGCACCCTGCACCTGATGGGGTACGACCATATCGAAGAGCAGGAAGCCGAAGAGATGGAGCAGCTAGAACGCGAGCTGCTGGCCACCCTTAATATTCCTGATCCTTATCACGTGTAAGCTGCTACCTTGAGCCAAACGTACGTTTAGGGTGGTGTCTGCTGTCACTCAGTGATAAAACGGTCACTTGAAGCGTGGTCACCCATTCGTGACCGCTTCTCCGTACAATATTTTCCGAACTACCTTTTCCGTAACATTCTGTCCGTAACTGAGAGAGATTTGACGCAATGAGCGAAGACCGATCGAGCAACCCTAATCAAAAATCATGGCTCGAGAAACTCTTTAGCGCCCTTTCCGGAGACAATGACGAACCCAGCTCGCGAGACGAGCTGATGACGTTTTTACGCCACACCGCAGGGAAACTGAAGCTGGATCAAGACGCCATCATGATTATTGAGGGCGCGCTTGAGATCAGCGATCAGCAAGTGCGTGAAATCTTGATCCCACGCTCTCAGGTATCGGCGATTACCCTCGACCAAACGTGGGATGACTACCTACCGTTGATCCAAGAGACCGGCCATTCACGCTACCCGGTGGTGGGCGAAAACCTGGACGACGTAAAAGGCATCCTGCTGGTCAAAGACCTGCTGCCGCTACTGTCGCAATCGCAAGAGAGCCGCGATGCGTTCAAGCTGGAAGACGTGCTGCGCCCTGCCATGTTTATTCCTGAGTCAAAGCGTTTGAACACGCTGCTCAAAGAGTTCCGCGAAACCCATAACCATATGGCGATCGTGGTGGATGAGTATGGCGGCACAGCGGGCATCATCACCATTGAAGATATTCTTGAGCAGATTGTCGGGGATATCGAAGATGAGCACGATACTGATGAAGAGGACGATATCCGCACGCTGGAGAACGGCCACTTCGCGATTCGCGCCCTCACCCCGATTGAAGATTTCAACGAGCGCTTTGGCACCGAATTCTCTGATGACGAATTCGATACGGTGGGCGGCCTTGTGATGCAGCAGTTTGGTCATCTGCCAGGCCGAGGCGAGCACACCAGCTTAGGCGGCTGGCGGTTTGTGATTCTGAACGCCGATAACCGCCGGATACGTCTACTTGAGGCCTATCGCGATAGCGAACCTACGGAAGACGAAAGCCAAGACGACTAGCCTGTCGCCCTCACCTTGCCTACCTCACACTGTTGATAGGATATCGTTATGGGGTTCACACCCACGTTGACGTTTCAGCTGCTAGCCGCCTTAGTGGCTGGCGGCTTTACCACGCTTACCGCTTCCCCGTTTGAGCTTTGGTGGCTTGGCCCTGTGGCCATTGGCCTGCTGTATGTCGGGCTGCATACCTTAAGCCCTGGCCAAGCCGCGTTAAAAGGCTGGCTGTATGGCGTGGCGCTGTTTGCTAGCGGCACCTCATGGGTTTACGTATCGATTCACGACTACGGCTACACCGGTGTGCCGCTCGCGGTCTTTTTAACCGCGCTGTTTGTGAGCGTGCTGGCGCTCTTCTTTGCGGGCACGTTCTGGCTCTACCGCCGCTTCATCGGCCCCCGCTGGGCGCTGCTCACCTTTGCTGGTGCGTGGGTGCTGGGCGAGGTGCTGCGCACTTACTTGTTCACCGGCTTTCCCTGGCTGTTGGTGGGGTCCAGCTACGTGGATTCTCCGCTGGCCAGTTGGGCACCCGTTGGAGGTGTGTACTTACTCTCGCTGCTGGTGGTGCTTACCGGCACGTTAGGGGCGGAACTGCTGCGCCGCCAGTGGTGGGCAGCGCTACCGCTGGCCGCTATCTGGCTAGCTCCTTTCGTACTGCCAAGCCAGTGGACAACGCCGGTAAGAGAACCCACTCGCGTCGCGCTGCTGCAGGGCAACCTGCCCCAGCTGTTAAAATGGACGCCTGAAGGCCAGCGCACCGCTGCGAATATTTACAGCGACTTAACCCGCGAAGTGGCGGATGAAGCGGATCTGATCTTATGGCCTGAAACCGCGCTACCCATGACTGATAGCCAAGCACGGCCAGTGCTTGAGCGCGTGCAGGCCAACCTGCCGCCAGAAGCCGCCCTGTTGACCGGCATCGTTCAGCTAGATGAGAATAACCGCTACTTTAACAGCGTGATTGGCGTAGGCGACGTGGAAGGCAGCTACCAGAAAGAGCACCTGGTGCCGTTTGGGGAGTACCTGCCGCTAGAGAGCCTGCTGCGCGGGACCATCGACTTCTTTGACCTGCCGATGTCCAGCTTTAGCAAAGGCGCATCGGAGCAGGTGCCGATGCAAGCAGCAGGAGTGGCGATCGGTAACGCCATTTGCTACGAAATCATCTACCCACAGCTCGTCGCACAGCGGGCCGCCGATAGCGGCGTGATCGTGACGGTTTCCAACGACACTTGGTTTGGTGCCTCCATTGGCCCGCACCAGCACCTGCAAATGGCCCGCCTGCGTGCGCTGGAAAATGGCCGCTATGTAGTTCGCGCTACCAGCAACGGCATCACCGCCATTATTACCCCCCGTGGCGAGCTGGTAGACCGCGCCCCACAGTTTGAAACCACCTACCTCACGGGCGAGTTCTACGCCATGGAAGGGCTCACCCCGTTTACCCGCATGGGCAGCCTGCCCATCTGGCTACTCGCCGGGCTGTTCCTGCTGCCGGGGTTTGTGCGTCGGCGTTGATGTCAACAGCACCTCGGCCATGAAAAAGCCCCCTGCCACATTCGTGGCAGGGGGCTTCGTTTTAGGCGGCTTCTTAAAAAGCCGTCTGCTAAGCGCCGGATTAAGTGCTGCTGGGGATTTCCCCTAGCACCTCGGGAATCGTCATCCGCACATAGCGGCCCGGCGCGGGTTCGATCACTGTTAGCTCCCCTTCCCCTGGCTGGCGGGCAGGTACCATTTTCTTCGGGTCTGTATCCACGTAGCCGTTGTCGGTCATCCACGCTTGCCAATGGGGCCACCAGGAGCCTTCGTTAAACGTGGCGCCTTCCATCCACTCCTCATGGGTCTCGGGCAGCGTGTCGTTGGTCCAGTAGCCGTACTTGTTTTTATGGGGCGGGTTCACGATACCGGCAATATGCCCAGAGCCGCCCAGCACGAAGGTTACCGGGCCTTTGGGTAGCAGTGCACCGTAGTAGGTACTGTTCCACTTGGCGATATGGTCTTCTTTGGTGGAGACAAAGTAGCTGGGTGTTGAGACTTTGCGCAGGTCGATTTTGACCCCGTCTAGCTCGATACCACCGGGCTCTACCAAGCGGTTTTCCAGATACATATGGCGCAGGTACCAAGCGTGGGTGCCTGCCGTCAGGTTGGTGCCATCAGTATTCCAGTAGAGCAAATCGAAGGCGGCGGGAGTCTCGCCCTTCAGGTAGTTATTGATATAGAACGACCAGAACAGATCATTTTCCCGCAGCAGGTTGAAGGTGTAGGCCATGGAGCGGCCATCCAGGTAGCCCTTCATTTGCATGGTTTGCTCAATACCCTGCACCACGCGCTCGTTTAGGAACACGCCGATATCGCCCGGATCGCGGAAGTCCTGCAGCGTGGCCATGTAAGTGACCGACTTCACCTTACGGCCACGGCGAGTGCTGGTGAGATACGCCACGGTGGAGGCGGTCAGCGTGCCGCCTACGCAGTAGCTCAGCAGGTTGACTGACTTCTCGCCGCAGGCCTGCTCAATCGCTTCCATCGCACTGATGGGGCCCATCTGCATATAGTCGGCCCAGGTAATGTCGCGCTGCTCGGGGCCAGGGTTACGCCAGGAGATCAGAAATACCGTGTGGCCTTGATCCACCAACCACTTCACCAGCGAGTTATCTTGCCGCAGGTCTAGGATGTAGTACTTATTGATCCAGGGCGGCACAATCAGCAGCGGCGTTTTAAAGGTGTTTTCGGTGGTTGGCGTGTACTGAATCAGCTGAATCAGCTCGTTTTCATACACCACAGAGCCAGGCGTTACGGCAATGTTCTCGCCCACGCCAAAGGCGCTGCGGTCGGTCATGCGTACGTTGATGCCTTCCGCTGAGTTGGCTAAATCTTCCCGCAGCCGAGTGAGGCCATCGACGAGATTCTGCCCCTTGGTTTCCAGGGTGCGGCGCATCACTTCCGGGTTGGTGGAGACGAAGTTGGTAGGCGACATCGCATTCACCAACTGGCGCGCGTAGAACGTTAAGTTGCGCTTGAGGGTAGGGTCTACATCCAGATCGTTAATCAGCTCTTCGACCATCTGCGAAAACAGCAAATACTGCTGCATGATCGCCATGTAGTAGGGGTCTGTGGTCCAGGCCTCATCTTTAAAACGGCGGTCGTTCTTGGGCGGCGTTACTAGGGGGGCCACCTGCTCACCGGCCATGGTGCGTACACCCTGCTGCCACAGCAACCACTGGTCTTGCATCAAGCGCGACTGGGTTTGCCACAGCAAATTCGGGTTACTCATCAGCGAACGAGCAGCGGCTTCAAAGCTTTCGCGCATGTCGCTATAAACGGAGTCAGCGGCTTCGCTGGGCGCCATACGTGACAGCAGGTCCTCTAGCAGACCTTTGTACTGTTCACTTATGTCGTCAAGCTGTGCCTTCCATGCCTCCATATCTTGCTGGGACAACGGTTGAGACGGCATTTTCCACCCTGACTGCATACGACTTTCCCCCTCACCAACTGAGCAATGGTTGCCCTGGCAACACGCTTAAGAACGCTGTAAAAGAACGCGGCGCCTCAAAGGCGCCGCGGACACTACTGACGATTAGCTTTTACGAGACGACTGGCTTGAGGCCTTCGCGGGCTGTTCACCCTTGGCTGTAGCGCTCACTTGTTCGCTCATTTTTTGTCCGGCTTCGCTAAACAGCTTTTCCATTTCAGATTTGAACTGCAAGCTCATCTCGCTCATCACCCGTGCGTCTTCCTGCATCTGCTGAGAAAGCTCGTTCATCATTTCCGCTTGCTTGGTACCGAAATCGCGCAGGCTCTCGGCATCATTAATTTCTGTCGCGCTGCGGATGCGCTCGGTGCCCATCTGGCTGTAGCGTTTCATCGCTTCCAGCTGGTACTGGGTCATTTTTTCCATGTTATTGAGCATCAGCGAGTTCATCTTGCGCATCGGCTCAAACATCTGGCGAGTTTGGGCGTTAAAGGCGTCCATCATTTTGTCTTGCATTGTGGTTGCTCCTGTCTCTCATTCCTTGGCATGAGCCTGGAGTGGCTCATCACATCGCAAATTGCTGCACTGCAAAAAGAGTAATGCTTAGCATGCTGCTTTGCAACAAGGAGCTTCCTGCGGCCCCTCTGCATACCCTACAGCCGCCTCTGACTCAGCCTCACAGTGCCACGTATTTGATAGCGCCTTTATCGCCTACTCTTTGGCGCGAGAGCGAGAAGAGGCCGTGGCTTTCGCCTTGGTACTTTTCTCGTTTGCCGCTGACGATGGTTCGCTATCTTGGGTGCCGTTACTGGCACCACCCGTATGGGCACTACCGGCCTGACGCAGCATATCCAGCATCATTTGCTGATAGGTGCCAAAGTTAGCCAGCCCCTGTGAAAGCCCCTGCTGCATCATGGGTTGCTGCAGGAAAGGGCGCATTAAGCTCATGGGGTCATAACCTTCTACCCCTGATTCCATCTGCCGCTGAATATTATCCAGCAGGCTCTGCTGGAACGCCTCTACATCCGGCAACCCTAGCGACTGCCGAAACTCATCCGGCGTCAGGTCAAACTCAACGTTAATTTTCATAGGCGACTCCTTAACCGTCTTCCTTGAGTGTAGCAGCGAACCACTCAGCACACCTTGGCGTTATCGCTGACCTAATCGCGGTGTATCAACGCTAACATCAGCGTTTTGGCCCCGGTGGCGCAGCCAATGATCCAACAGCGTAATCGCCATCATGGCTTCGGCAATGGGCGTCGCTCGAATGCCCACACAAGGGTCGTGACGCCCTTTGGTAATCACTTCGACTGGTTCACCATGGACATCAATGGAGCGGCCCGGCGTGGTAATGCTGGAGGTAGGTTTCAGTGCCAACCGAGCCACAATGGGCTGCCCGCTGGAAATACCACCCAGCACGCCGCCCGCGTGGTTGGAGAGAAAGCCTTCCGGTGTCATCTCGTCGCGGTGTTCGCTGCCGCGCTGAGCAATACAGCCAAAGCCCGCGCCAATCTCGATCCCTTTTACCGCATTAATGCTCATCAAACCGTGCGCTAGGTCAGCATCCAGACGGTCGAAGACTGGCTCGCCCAGGCCCACGGGTACGCCATCGGCAATTACGGTAATTTCCGCGCCCACGGAGTCTTGGTCCCGTCGCAGTTGATCCATGTAGCTTTCCAGCTCGGCTACTTTATCGGGGTCGGGGCAGAAGAAGGCGTTCTGGTCGACGGCTTCCCAGGTTTTGAAGTCGATCTTGATCGGGCCAAGCTGGCTCATATAGCCGCGAATTTGAATGCCCTGTGCCGCCAGCACCTTTTTGGCAATGGCACCCGCCGCCACGCGCATGGCGGTTTCGCGGGCGCTGGAACGGCCGCCACCCCGGTAGTCCCGGTGGCCATACTTGTGGTGGTAGGTGTAGTCCGCGTGGGCAGGACGGAACTGGTCTTTGATCTTGGAGTAATCTTTCGAGCGCTGGTCGGTATTCTCAATCAATAAGCCAATCGAGGTACCGGTGGTTTTGCCTTCAAACACGCCGGAAAGAATGCGCACCTGATCCGGCTCTTTGCGCTGGGTGGTATGGCGCGAGCTGCCGGGGCGGCGACGGTCTAAATCGCCCTGCAGGTCCTCTTCGCTAATCGCAATGCCAGGAGGGCAACCATCCACAATGGCCCCTAATGCGGGGCCGTGGCTTTCGCCAAAAGTGGTGACGGTAAACAGTTTGCCAAACGTATTGCCAGACATGGGCGTTAATTCCTCACGCAAAAGACGCCGCATGGGCGTCGAGTTCAGCGGCGTTCAGGGCAAACACGCCCTGGCCGCCACGCTCGAATTCAAGCCAGATAAAGGGCACCTCGGGGAAGGCAGCCTCCACATGGCGGTCAGAGTTGCCAACTTCAACAATCAGCCAGCCCTCTGAAGTTAGGTGCTCGCGGGCCTCGCGCAGAATACGCCGCACGATATCAAGACCGTCGCTGCCCGCGCCCAGCGCCAGGGCTGGCTCATGGCGAAATTCGGCGGGCATCGTGGCTAAGTCGCGCTCATCCACATAGGGCGGGTTGGAAACGATCAGGTCAAAGCGCTGCCCTTCCAGGCCGTTGAACACGTCCGATTCCACGGCGCGCACGCGGTCGCCGACATCGTGGCGGGTAATATTCTGCCGTGCCACGGCCAAGGCATCCTGGCTGATATCCGCCAGGGCCACTTCGCAGGTCGGCAGCACCAGCGCCGTGGCGATGCCAATGCAGCCGGAGCCGGTGCATAAATCCAGCACGCGGGCGGGTGGTTCTTCTGGAAACCAAGCCGCAAAGCCATCTTCGATCAGCTCGGCAATCGGCGAGCGGGGAATCAGCACGCGCTCATCCACGTTAAACGGGTAGCCTGCAAAGAAGGCCTCTCCCAGTAGATAAGGCAACGGGCGGCGCGTGGTGACACGCTCCCGGGCTAAGCGAATAATCCGCTCGCGCTCAACTGGCAGCAGCCGCGCATCCAACACGGCGGGATCGACGTTCCAAGGCAGGTGCAGCGCGCCTAAGCAGAGCGCGACCGCCTCATCCCAGGGTGACTGCGTGCCGTGCCCATAGTGCAACCCCGCCAGATAGAATTCGCTGGATACCCAGCGCAAATAGTCCCGCAGTGTGTAAAGATCGCTTATCAGCGCCGTATCAGGCAGTGATAGCGTTGAGGGGGAGGACTCATCAGAGAGGTGCGTGGTCACAAGGGCTCCTGGCGTCAAAAGTTCGTTGGGGGATTGTACCTTTGACGCTGCCCGGTTCACAGCAGCGCCAAGCTCGCTATACTGTCTCGCCTTAGCGTTTTTTATCTACCGCCCCTTTTTTCACCACTTTAGTTGATTCGAGCCGACCATGACGCGACACCTGCCCAACGATGACGATATCAGTGCCTTTCGCCAAGCGCTGCAGGCGGCAGGCGTACGCCGTATTGCCACCAACCAAGCCGACCCCGGTAAGCCCAAACGCCAGTCAGACGCCAGCGAAGCGCGCCGCCGAGCGGCGGTAGAGAGCAATACACTGCAAACCAGCGGGCGCACGTCTGATGGTCGGGTGGAAGCCGTACGGCCATCAGAGTATTTAGAGTTCAGCGTGCCCGACCTGCCCTGGCGCACGTTTAGCCAGTTGAAGCGCGGCCAATTGGCCTGGCAGGCAGGGCTAGACCTTCACGGCTATACCCTGGAAGAGGCGCGGTTAGAGCTAGAGAGCTTTCTTCGCGATGCCGCAGGCCAAGGGCTGCGCTGTGTGCTGGTGGTGCATGGCAAAGCCTGGGGCACCACCTCTGATTTCCCGGTACTGAAAAGCCATACCAATGCGTGGCTGCGCGAGTGGCCCGGCGTGCTGGCGTTCTGCTCTGCCACGGATATCGATGGCGGCACCGGGGCGATGTATATTTTGCTGCGCAAACGCGGGCAGTAATTCATGTTGTTTATTTAGTAGCGTCAGAGGCAATGCTAGGCATGCGCCGCTCCAAGGCTTCATCGGCCAAGTGGCGGCCTAAGCGGATGAGCTCCTTCGCCCGGTGAAACTCGTAGGTGCTGCATACCGTTTTAGGAATTTCGATCAGCACGTCCGGTGGGTAGCCGGCTACCTTATATTTCGCCAGCGCTGCCTGGGTAATATCAAACGATTCCAGAATCATATCCAGCTTGCCCCACTCGCGCTTGCCGCGCAGGTCTACTGTTTCATCGTCGTCGCTCTCTTCACTGCTGCCGCCTAGGCCACCCCATAGCCGCCGCGTGGTCGCGCGCACCTCCTCCATCCAGCCGCCAATATTGGCGTCGCGGTCCCGCTCCAGGGCGGTGCGGCTGTCGCTACTCTCTTCTTGTGGCAGCAGCTCCTCCAGCGTGACCGGCTGCGGGCTGTGCGCGGTGACGTTCACCGCCACCACGAAATCCGCCTCATGGGCAGCCAACACTGGCATCATTGGCAGCGGGTTGAGTAACCCGCCATCCACCAGTACCTGTTCGCCAATGTGCACGGGGGTAATCACTCCTGGCACCGCAATCGAGGCGCGAATGGCGCGTAGCAGCGGGCCGTTTTGAAACCATACTTCCCGCTGGCGCACGAGGTCGGTGGCCACGGTGGTCACTGGAATGGGCAGGTCTTCAATCAGCCGGTCGCCCACTAGCTCCTCCAGCTTGCTCATCACTTTGTTGGCACGCATCGCCCCCATGGGGCTCCAGGTCACATCGACCAGCTTGAGCACGTCCAAGTAATCAAGGTTACACACCCACTCCCGGTACTCCGGCAGCTTGGCCGAGGCGTAAATGCCGCCGATCAGCGCTCCCATGGAGCATCCGGCAATCGAAATAATCTCGAAACCACGCGCCTCCAGCGCTTCAATCACGCCAATATGCGCATAGCCCCTAGCACCGCCGCTACCGAGCACCAGCGCTACTTTATTGCCACCGCCCGGCGTCCTCCCCGTTAATTGGCTGACCACGTTCTGCCCCTCCTTTGTGGCATGGCGTCTCATACGCACGCGCTTTTCTTTTGATGCGACGTTAACTGGCCGTGCAGCCTTCTAAGCAAATCACCTCGGCCACACGCTCGACGGCCTGCGGCTCCAAATGCAGATGGTGGCCGCCAGCCAGCACGTGCCGAGTGAGCTGCGGCACCGCCTGCCGCGCCTGGGCTGCCCAGGCACGCTCGCCCAAAATGCCCTGCTCTCCTTCTATCAATAGCACCGGTGCGCGAATCTCGCTCAGTACCGCTAGCACTTGCGGCGGTGTAAAGCGCACCAGAGAGGGCTTGAGCAGGCGGCTGTCGGTACGCATTTGCACTTTGCCATCGGCCGTGGCTTGAGTATTACGCTCGACCAGCGGCGTGGCGGTGATGCTATCCAACGGCGTGACGCCGCCCGCCACCCGGGCCGCAATGGCACTTTCCAGGTCGGGGTAGCGCGGTGTGCGAGACGAGGAGCGCCGGTGAGCGATGATGCCTTTACGCAGTTGGCTGGCCGTCTCTTCTGCCGACGTATTGAGCGCGCCCAACCCGTCCAGCAAAATCAGTCGCGCTACTTTTTCCGGCAGCGCGGCCGCGACCAAGCAAGAGACCGCCGCGCCCATGGAGTGCGCCAGCAGCGTGGTCTGCTCGAGGCCTAGGGTGTCCATGGCATCCAGCACATCGTGGGTGTAGTCCCAAAGCGCGTAGTCGCTGCCAGTCGGGGCATGAGCGGAGTGCCCGTGGCCTCGAAAATCGATCGCCACGATGCGAATGCCCAGCGCGCTCACCAAGCGTGGGGCCAAGCGTGTAAAGCTGGCGGCGTTATCCAGCCAACCATGCAGCGCCAGCCAGGTGGGTGCGTCGTACTGCCCCCAGCTCAATGCCGCCAACCGCCCACCGGCCAACGAAAGCGGCTGAGGCGCCGCGCCTACTCGGGAAGCGTCGTTCATAACAATGGGTCTCACTGCGAAAATCTGGCGCGTCTGATGATGCGCCTAAATGTGAACATTACGATGCAAACATTGCGGTGCAAACGTTACCATGCTCGGCGCAGCGCTTGTGCTGCTTTTACGCGGCCATGGGCCACGACGCCGTTCATTTTTTGATGGAGATTGCCATGAAACCTCGCCGCGATACCCGCGTTCGCAACCTTGTGTTCTTTATTACTGTCGTGAGCGCCCTAGTCGTGGGGCTATGGTTAGCCCGCTGAGGGCAGTGCTTGCAATTTCTCCCCCATGAATAAATACTGTTTAAATATACTGTACATAAACACACTATTTATTCATGAGGATGCCGACGATGCCGTCTCAACCCATCCATCTTGCAACAACCGTGGTTGCGACAGCCTTGCCGTTAACTTCTCAGCCGCTGCCTTTTCCTCTGCTCACAGGCCGTGCAGGCTTTAGCGGCTTTCCCTCTCCTGCCCAAGATTACGAGCCGCGCACTCTCGACCTCAATGCGCGGCTGATCAAGCACCCTACCCAAACGTTTTACCTCTCCGCGACAGGGGACAGCATGGAGGGTTGGGGCATCTTTGACGGTGATTTACTGGTCGTCGACCGCAGCGTCACGCCGCGCCTAGGGCATATTTTGGTCGCCATGCTGGATGAAGAAGTGCTGATCAAACGCTATGCGCTGCATCGCGGCACGCCGCACCTCTGCTCGGCCCACCCCCACTATCCGCCGCTGCCCCTGGAAGGTACCGACTGCCAGCTATGGGGCGTGGTGCGCGCGGTGATTCACGAGTATCTGCCATGATCGGGCTGGTGGATGCCAATAATTTTTACGTTTCCTGTGAGCGGGTGTTCAATCCGACGTTGGAAGGCAAACCCGTTGGTGTGATGTCGAATAACGACGGCTGCGTGATTGCCCGCTCAGCAGAGATGAAAGCCATGGAGATCTCCATGGGCACGCCCGCATACCAGTTAGAGGGGCTACGCCGCCGCGGGGTAATCCACCTGCTCTCTTCTAACTACGAGCTGTACGGCGATATGTCAGCGAGGCTTGCCCAGCTGCTGCGCGATACGTGCCCCGAAGTGGCCCCCTACTCGATTGATGAGATGTTTATTTATCTGGATGGCCTCAGTGACACCCAGTGCCAAGCGCTGGGCACAGCACTGCGCCGCCGCATTCGTCGCTATTTGGGGCTTCCGGTGTGTATCGGGCTGGCCCCTACGCATACACTGGCGAAGCTCGCCAATCACCTAGCCAAAAAACAGCCTCACTACGCAGGAGTGTGTTTACTCCACGGTGAAAGCGCTACCACCCAAGCAGTGCTGAAACAGCTGCCGGTAAGCGATGTGTGGGGAGTAGGCAGGCGTCTTGCCGAACGACTAGCGGTCAGCGGCATTCGTACCGCCTGGGATTTGCGGGAGCACGACCCCAAACGGCTACGCAAATGCTTCTCGGTGGTTCTAGCCCGCACCGCCTTAGAGCTGCGCGGTACGCCCTGCCTAGAGTTGAATGCCGTTGAGCAACCCCGCCAGCGTATCATGACCTCACGCTCGTTTGGTAAAGCCACCGGCGTAAAAGAGGAGCTTCACGCGGCGCTGCGCCGCCACGCCCAGCGCAGTGCCGAAAAGTTGCGCCAGCAAGGCAGCCTTGCCCGCGCCGTCCTGCTGTTTTTAAACACCAACCGCCACCGCAAGGACCAGCCCCAGCTGTCGCCTAGCGCGATGATTCCGCTTGAAGCGCCCACCGACGATACTCGCGTCATTCTGGAAGCCGTTCGCGAAGGGCTCGACCAGATGTATCGCCCTGGCTTTCAGTTTATGAAGGCAGGCGTGATGCTGCTGGACTTGGTGGATGCACAGCAGTATCAGCTCTCTCTGCTACAGCCAACCACCAAGGCGCACCCTCACTTGATGAAGGCGGTAGACGAGATTAATCAGAAGATGGGGCAAGGCACGTTGCGCTTTGGGATGACTGACGCCGACGCGCCTTGGCAGCTGCGCTGTGAGCACCGCTCAAGACGCTACACCACCTGTTGGGATGAGTTAATGGAGGCAGGCACTCACCCTGGCGCGATTGCCGCCGCCAGGGTGAAGCGTGAACAGCAGCGCTTAGCGGGCGGAAAGCGCTTGGCGAAGGCGCGGGCTAATGGCTTCGCCCACCACTGCCACCAGGAGCAGCAGCGCTAGCAGCACCGGCCAGTGGGCAGCAAAAGAGACTTGGTACAGGCCAAGGGCATCGACAAAAATCACCAAAATACCCAGCGGACTCACGTAGCGCACCATGGCCAGCCACAGCGTATAGGGCAGCGGCGCCAGCCCCAGCTCGTCGCGGAAGGTTTCGCTTTTCAGCACAAAACCGGCCAGTAGTACCATGCCCAGGCCACCCAGCGGCATCATCCAACGGGAGGTGAGGTAGTCCAGCCAATCAAAGAAGTTCTTGCCTGCCAGCGTCCAATCAGCGCCCAGGTTGAACGACAGCATCGCCAGCGTGCTGATCAGCCACAGCACAATACCGGTGGCCCACGAGGCGGATTTACGGCTCATGCCTTTGTTATCGCACAGCCACGAGACCGTCGCTTCCACCATGGAGATCGACGACGTGAGCGCGGCCATGGAGAGCATCAAGAAGAACAGCACGCCGAAGAGCGTCCCCATGGGCATTGCTTGGAACGCCAGCGGTAGGCTCATAAAGATCAGCCCTGGGCCTTCGCCAGGGTTCATGCCGTTAGCAAAAATCACTGGAAAAATCGCCAGCCCTGCCATCAGCGCTACCACGGTATCCGCCACAGCCACGCTCAGCGTCGTGCGGCCAATGGAGGCATCTTTAGGCAGATAGCTGCCGTAAGTCAGGATGGCACCCGACGCCAATGAGAGCGTAAAGAAAGCGTGGCCCAAGGCCGCCAACATCCCTTCACTAGAGAGGCTGCCCGCCTTAAACGAGAACAGGAAATCAACCGCGTCGCCGAAACCGCCGGAAAACATGCCGAATCCAATCAGCAACACCAGCATGAGCACCAGCCCCGGCATCATCCAGCTAACACTTTTCTCGATGCCTTCCTGAACGCCTTTACCGACAATGATCATGGTCAGCAGCGTGACCAGGGTACTCCAGCCACCCAGCGTGATCGGGTTAGCGTTATTGGCACCAAACACGGCCGCCATCTCGTCCACACTGGTGCCCGCCAAGCCGCCGGTGAGCATTTTCCATAAATAGGAGAAGGACCAGCCGGCCACCACGACGTAAAACGATAGCACCATAAAGCCACACAGCATGGCCATCCAGCCAATCAGCGACCACATAGAGGAGCGGCCAGACTCATTCACTACACGGCGAATAGCATCAATGGGGCTACCACGCCCCCGGCGACCAAACGCAATTTCGGTCATCATTACCGGTACGCCCACCGCTAAGATGCACGCTAAATAGACCAGTACGAAGGCACCGCCGCCATACTCCCCAGTGATATAAGGGAATTTCCAAATATTGCCTAGCCCCACCGCCGAACCGGTGGCTGCCAACATAAAGCCCCAGCGGCCCAGCCACTGAATGCGAGGTTGCCCAGAAGACGCCATGACCTTCCACCCTGTCAGAAAAAAGCGCCTATCCTAGTGGATTTTGCTGCGAAAGCCCACGTATCACGGCGTGGCATAGCTTGCTTTTGCCTCGGCATCTAGCCGCTGGGCGGTTTGATCCACTCTGCGCAACCACGCCAACAGCAGCGCCCCGGCCCCCACAAAGCCACCAGCCAGCCATAGGCCCACATAATAATGACCAGAGGCTTCCGCGAGCATGCCGGTGAGCGCAGGGGCCACAATCTGCGCTGCGCCGTAGGCCAACGTCATTTGTCCCATCAAGCGGGCGGGGCTGGCAGGGTACAGCCTACCCGCCATGGTCAGCACTAAACTGACGCAGCCCAGGAACGTGCCGCCGTAGAGCACTGCGCTAATCAACACGCCCGGTAACGTTGGGCTGATCGCAGGCAGCACAATGCCTACTACCTGTACCAGCATGGCCACAATCAGCGCGCCTAAGTAACCGATCCGCCGCGCGATTAAATCCCACAGCATCACGGCGGGTGCTGCGGCCAACCCCACCAGCGCAAAGGCCCAGTTTCCAGCTCCAGCCAGCAGCGGTTCGCGCTCCACAATCGCGACTAAAAACGTTGCGCTGATCACATAGCCATAGCCCGCACAAAAGTAGGCGGGCAGCATAAGACGCATAAAGGTGCGGCTAGGCGGCGTTGCAGGTGCTTGATGACTGGCAGCGCTGCCTACCACCGGTTTTACCGGGCGCGGTAACCAGCACCAGGCAGGCACCAGCAGCACCGCCCCCAACGCGCTAAAGCCCCACCACTGCGCTTGCCAGTTCATTGCCAGCGCCAGCATCAGCTCTACCGCTAAGGCCGCTACCACAATGCCAATGCCGACACCTGCAAAGTGGATGCCCAGCTCGCCCCGCTGACGGTGCTGAATCAGCCAGTGCAAAATCAGCCCTGACGCCAACAGCATCGAGCCACTGCTGGAAAGCCCCGCCAAAAAGCGCAGCCCCGCCCATACCCAAAAGTGTTCGGTCAGCGCCATACCGGCGGTGGTTAATACGGCCAGCACTAAGCCAATGCGAAACAGCGTGTCTTTGAGATAAATCGTGCGAATAGAGGCCGCCAGCACCGCTCCTAGCATATAGCCTGCGTAGTTCAACGCCGCTAGCCAGCCGCCATCGGCGTCGCTAACCCAGCTCTGTTGCTGCATCACCGGCAGTAGCGGCGTATAGGCAAACCGCGCAATGCCGATACATAAAATTTGGCTAAATACCCCCGCCAACAGCACTTTAAAGCGCTGGGCCTGAACGCTTGCAGTAGGCATGGACACTCCCTCGTCGTCACTATTTTTGTTGTGGTAGTGTGGCTTCAATGGATAGCCAGCTATCTTCCATCATACGCGGAAACCAGCGCCGTACTATCGGCTAAACGTGGCATGTGGAAGCAGCGCATTAGTGCTCGGAATCTGGCAGACTAACTCTCACGTTTCACCACCGTCATAAGCGAGTAAGCACGATGAGCGATACTGCAAAACCCTGGACGCAACCGATGCCCGACGCGCAGTTCAAACTGATGCGCGATATTTTGGCGGCCCCCAGCCCTGTTGGCCTGGAAGGCGCGATGACCTACGGCGTGCTGAAGCCCTACTTCGAGAGCTTCGCTCCCAGCGACTGGCATTTGCACCAGTTTAAAGGCAATGCGGGCGTGGTGCTGGATACCCACCCAGGCCGCGATGATATGTTCAAGCTGATGATCATCGGCCATGCGGACAAAATCCGCATGCAGGTTCGCTCGATTGGTGAAGATGGCAAGATTTGGATCAACACCGACTCCTTCCTGCCCGGCGTATTGATCGGCCATGAAGTCACGCTGTTCAGCGAAGACCCGGAAGCCCCCGGCAGCTACCGCAGCATTAAAGGCGGCACGGTGGAAGCGCTGGGTGCTATCCACTTTTCTGACCCCGCCCAGCGCGATGGCAGCAAAGGCATTAAGAAAGAGCAGATCTATCTCGACCTGCAGATTCACGGCGAAAACAAGAAGCAGCAGGTGCTGAACCTGGGCGTGCGGCCGGGCGATTCGATTATCTTCAACCGCCCCATTCGCCCTGGCTTTAGCCCGAACACCTTCTACGGCGCGTATCTGGATAACGGCCTGGGATGCTTTGTGACGGCGGAAGTCGCACGCTTGATCGCCGAAGCAGGCGGTACCGAAAAAGTGCGGGTGATGTTTGCCATTGCCAGCTACGAAGAGATTGGCCGCTTCGGCAGCCGCGTGCTGGCCGGTGAACTCAAGCCCGATGCGCTGATTGGCGTGGATGTAAATCACGACTACGTCGCCGCCCCTGGCATTGGCGACAAGCGCATGCAGTCGCTGGAGATGGGCAAAGGCTTTACGCTGTCGGTGGGTTCTATTGCCAGCGAGCAGCTCAACCGCATCATCGCCAGCGCCGCGAAAACGCAGGACATCCCCATGCAGCGAGACATTGTGGGTGTAGATACCGGCACCGACGGCATGGCGGGCGTGCTGGCCTCCATCGACAGCGCGGCCACCTCCATGGGCTTCCCCATCCGCAACATGCACACCATTTCGGAAACCGGCAATGCTCAGGACGTGCTGGCCGCTATTCATGCGCTGCACCACACCATTCAAGCGCTGGATGCCATGCCGGATCTCAAACGGGAGTTCTTGGATAACCACCCCCGTTTAGACCAAGCCAGCCCACTTGCCCACCAAGGCAGCGCCAAGCCCGAAAGCGACGAAGAAGCCTCCGCTTAAACGGATCGAGTAGGAGGGGGAGTCGCCTCCCCCGTCCTCTCACACCACCGGGCAAACGGATCCGTACCACGGCGGTTCCTGTCCCCCATTATCGGGCTGAGCTTCGTTCCGCTGAATTCGCTCGCCTGTGTGCTCTGA